>DATGEV010000107.1:0-12036 GCA_035309885.1 Sphingomonas sp. | reverse complement strand
CGCGGCAGGTCGTGCGCCTCGAAATAGGCGTCGAGATCGGCCTTGCTCCACCCGGCGAGCGGATTGATCTTGAGCCGTCCGACCGCATCGGCGGTGTCGACCTCGAACGAGGGCAGCGCGGTGCGGGTGGCCGACTGGAAGCCCTTGCGGCCGGTGATGCTGGCGTCGAAATCCGCGAGCGCGCGGGCCAGCGGCTCCACCTTGCGGATCTCGCAGCAGCCGTCGGGATCGTAGGACCAGCGCAGCTCGGTCGCGTCGCGCTGGGCGATGCGCTCGGCGTCGGGGCGGACGATGCGCACGTCGGTCAGGCCTAGCCGTTCGATCAGCAGATCACGATAGGCCAGCGTTTCCGGGAAATGCTTGAGCGTATCGAGAAAGATCACCGGCGTCGACGGATCGACGCTGGCGACGAGGTGCAGCAACACAGCCGACTCCGCGCCGAAGGAAGACACCACCGCGGTGCGCCCGGTCAGTTTCTCGCGCAGCACGGCGCGCAGCATCTCCTCCGGGGAGGTGCCGGCGAAGCGCGTGTTGAGGCGGATCGCCTGCGCCGCGTCGAAACGCGGGCCGGTCTCGATCACGTCACGGACGCGGTCGGCGCGGACGCGGGCCGGCTCAGCCATGTCGCAGCGCCCAGACAGGCGCCCTCCCGTCGGCGGCTTTCTGATAGGGGAAGGCATAACGGCCGAGCGCACGTTCGACGGCGGCGGGATCGAGCGGCTTTTCCGGCGCGAAAGCATCGAAGCCGCAGCGGCGCATATGCGCGATTTGATCGACCAGCACATTGCCCGCGGCACGCAGTTCACCGGTGTAGCCGGCCTCGCGCAGGATGCGCGCCGACGAATAGCCGCGCCCGTCCCGGAAGGAGGGGAAGGCGACTTCGATCAGCGCCAGCCGGTCGAGATGTGGGATGAGCGCGCGGGCGTCCTCGTCCGATTCCAGACGGACGGCGGTGGCGTTGGTCTGGCCGAGGAAGGCATCGAGCGTCACCGCCGGCTCCTCATGCGCGCTGTCGTCCCGGAAGCGCAGGGCGTCATCCATAGATGGCCTCCTTGAAGGGCTCGAAGCCGACCCGGCGATAGGTGTCGAGGAAGCGCTCGCCGGACAAGCGGACGGTGCGGTATTTCTCCACGGTGCGCTCGATCGCGTCGACCACGCCGTCCTCGTCGAAGCCGGGGCCGGTGATGCGGCCGAGGCTCGCATCCTCCGCGCCCGATCCGCCGAGCAGCAGCTGGTAGTTCTCAGTGCCCTTCCTGTCGACGCCGAGGATGCCGATGTGGCCGGCATGGTGGTGGCCGCAGGCGTTGATGCAGCCCGAGATCTTGAGCTTGAGCTCGCCGAGATCGCGCTGGCGGTCGAGGCTGGCGAAACGCTCGGCGATCTTCTGCGCGAGCGGGATCGAGCGGGCGTTGGCGAGGCTGCAATAATCGAGCCCGGGGCAAGCGATGATGTCGCTGATCAGATCGAGATTGGCCGTCCCGAGCCCCGCCCCGGCCAGCGCTTGCCACAGCGCGTAGAGATCGGCCTTGCGGACATGCGGCAGCACGATGTTCTGCGCATGGGTGACGCGCAGCTCGTCGAACGAATATCGTTCGGCGAGATCCGCCATCAGCTCCATCTGCTCGGCCGAAGCGTCGCCGGGGATGCCGCCGATCGGCTTCAGGCTGATCGTGGCGATCGCGTAACCGGGCTGCTTGTGGGCGGCGACATTCTGGTCGACCCACAGCTTGAAGTCAGGATCGGACAGGTCGAGTTCGTCGGAGAGGCCCCGATCCCATGCGGGCGGCGCGAAGAAGGCGGCGATCCGCTCGAACTCGCCGGCCGGCGGATCGAGACCCAGCGTCTTCACATGGAGGAATTCCTCCTCCACCTGGCGGCGATATTCGTCGGCGCCGATCTCGTGGACGAGGATTTTGATCCGCGCCTTGTAGATGTTGTCGCGCCGGCCGTAGCGATTGTAGACGCGCAGGCAGGCCTCCATGTAGCTCAGGAAATCCGCCGTCGACACGAAGTCGCGGATCAGCGGGCCGACCATCGGCGTGCGCCCCATGCCGCCGCCGACATACACCTTGAAGCCGATCTCGCCGGCCTCGTTGCGAACGATCTGGAGGCCGATGTCGTGCAGCCGCATTGCCGCACGATCATCGTCGCTGGCGATCACCGCGATCTTGAACTTGCGCGGCAGGTAGGTGAATTCCGGGTGGAAGCTCGACCACTGGCGCAGCAGCTCGGCCCAGGGGCGCGGATCGGTCGCTTCGTCCGCGGCGGCACCGGCATATTGATCCGACGAGATATTGCGGATGCAGTTACCACTCGTCTGGATCGCATGCATCTCGACGGTCGCCAGTTCGGCGAGGATGTCGGGCGTGTCCTTGAGCTCGATCCAGTTAAACTGCAGGTTCTGGCGCGTGGTGAAGTGGCCGTAGCCGCGGTCGTACTTGCGCGCGATATGGCCGAGCATCCGCATCTGCCGGCCGTCGAGCGTGCCATAGGGGATCGCGACGCGCAGCATATAGGCGTGGAGCTGGAGGTAGAGGCCGTTCATCAGCCGCAGCGGCTTGAACTCGTCCTCGCTCATCGCGCCGGACATGCGGCGGGCGACCTGATCGCGGAAATCCTCGACGCGGGCATCGACGATGGACTGGTCGTACTGATCGTAGCGGTACATGTCAGATCACCCAACTGCCGGTCGCGGGATCGATCGGGGTGCGGTTAAGGTCGAGGCGGACGGTGGGGCCGCGCGCGCGGATGCGATCCTTGATGTGCGCAGGACGGGGGCCATGATCGGTCATCTCGGCGTCGATGATATAGGGCACGTTGACGCGGCGCGCCGCCTCCTCGCGGGCGATCAGGCTGGTGCCGGTCTCGCCGACGTCCACCGCATCCTCGACATGGCGCGTCCAGCCTTCACCGTCCCACCAGAGGACGTCGCCGGTCGCGAGGTCGTTTCCGGTCGCGATCTTCATGCCCATTGCTCCGCCTGCTTTGCCAATGCCACGAGCCGGTTCTCGGCGTCGCTCAGCAGCACCACGTCGCCCGCGACGATGATCGCCGGGCTTTCCACCTTCTCGCGCGCCACCATGCCGCCGAGGTCGGCGAGGAGGGTGCGGATCGCGCGGTGCCCCGGCAGCGTCGCCTTCTCGATCACCGCCACCGGCAGACCGGGATCGACACCGTCGGCCATCAGCTTGTCGGCAATGGCGGCGGCATTGGCGACGCCCATGTAGATGACGAGCGTGCGGCCCTTGCCAGCGAGCCCGGACCAGTCCTGCTCGGTCAGGCCCTTGCACTGGCCGGCGACGAAGCTGACCGCGCTCGACCAGTCGCGATGGGTGAGCGGCAGCATCGCCTCGGCGGCACCGCCGAGCGCGGCCGACACGCCCGGGATCACCTCGACGGGGAGCCCGGCGGCGCGCACCGCCTCGACCTCTTCGCCGCCGCGCCCGAACACGAACGGGTCACCGCCCTTGAGGCGCACCACGATCGAGCCGGCGCGGACATGCGCGATGATCAGCGCGTTGATCGCTTCCTGCGGCAGGGTGTGGCGCGCGCGGCGTTTGGCGACGGAAATCCGCTGGGCATGAACGGGCGCATGGTCGAGCACGTGGGGATCGATCAGCCCGTCATGGACAACGACGTCCGCAGAGCGCAGCGCCTCGACCGCCTTCAGCGTGAGGAGGCCGGGGTCGCCGGGGCCGGCACCCACGAGGATGACGCGCCCACGCGCCGAGGGATCGAGCAGGGAAGCCATGATCCAGCAGATGGTGCAGGACAGAGCCTATCACAACCGAAGCTATCTTGGGGCCGGGCTAGAAGAGCTTGGGGCGAGGGTGTGGCGTCAGGCGTCGCGGATGCCCATGCCGATCGCGGCGCGGGCCTGCTCGGCCTCGCCCGAGACGACCGGATAGGTGCAGAAATCCACCGCATAATAGGCGCTCGGCCGATGGTTGCCGGACAGCCCGATACCGCCGAACGGCGCCTTGGAGGGCGCGCCGTTGGTCGGTTTGTTCCAGTTGACGATGCCCGCGCGGGCGTTCGCCCAGAAGCGGTCGTACAGCTCGGGCTTCTCGCAGACCAGCGAGGCGGACAGGCCGTAGCGCGTCGCATTGGCCTCCGCGAGCGCGGCGTCGAAATCGGGCACGCGGATCATCTGCAGGATCGGGCCGAAATATTCCTCGTCCGAGCGCTTCTCGATCTCGGTCACGTCGATCAGGCCGGGCGTGAGGAAGGGCAGGTTGTCGACCACGCGCTGGAGGTGGATGACCGGCCGGCCGCCCTTCATGATGATGTCGAGCCAGCTTTCCTGCAGCGAGTCCGCGGCGGCGTTGTCGATCACCGGGCCCATGAAGGGGGCGGGCAGGCTGTGCGGATCGGCAATGACGAGCCGCTCGACGATGTTCGCGATTTCCTCGACCAGCGCCTCGTGCGCGCCGTCATGGACGATCAGTCGCCGGGCCGCGGTGAAGCGCTGTCCGGCGGTGAGGAAGGCGGACTGGACGCAGAGCACGGCCGCGGCATGGATGGTCGGCGAATCCCACACGATGATCGGGTTGTTGCCGCTCATCTCCAGCGCCAGCATCTTGTGCGGCGTGTCGGCGAACTGGCGGTGCAACTTGAGCCCGTTGCGCGAGGATCCGGTGAACAGCACGCCGTCGACGCCGGGATGGGCGGCGAGCGCCTGGCCGGTCTCCGGCCCGCCGACGAGCAGTCGCAGACAGCCGGCCGGGATGCCGCCGGCATGGAAGCAGTCGACGAGAAAGGCGCCGGAGGCGGGCGCTTTCTCCGAAGGCTTGAACACCACCGCATTGCCGGCCAGCAGCGCGGGCACGATGTGGCCGTTGGGCAGGTGCGCGGGCAAGTTGAACGGCCCGAGCACCGCCACCACGCCCAGCGGCTTGTGGCGCAGCGCGGTGCGCGACTGCATCGCGCCTTCGAGCTTGCGGCTCGCCGCGCGTTCCGAATAGGCAGTGACTGAGATATCGACCTTGCCGATCACCGCCTCGATCTCGGCGCGCGCTTCCCACAGCGGCTTGCCGGTTTCGCGCGCGATCAGGTCGGCAAATGGCTCTGCTTTCGCCCGCACGATGTTGGCGACGCGGCGCAACGCCTCGATGCGGTACGTGAGCGGGCGGGCAGCCCATTCCGCCCAGGACGCGCGCGCTTCGGCGACCTCGGCGGCGACATCGCCTTCGGGGCCTTCCCAGATCACGGCGCCAGTGGCCGGCTCGGTCGAAATCAGCATCGGTTCACCAACGCTCAGGGCGGCAACACCCTTCACCAACATGGTTTACAAGTTAGGTCAAGGCTGTGCGATGGTCAGCGCGGCGCTCATTCTGCGGATGTCTGCGATCTTGGTCCCGAAGCGGGACCAATCGTCGCTTTCCGCGATCGATGCCCATATCGCCTCGACTTCCTCGATCGGCATCGCGCAGGGGGCAGGATCGGACCAATAGGGATGATCTATGGTCGTCGTCGGTTGATATCCGCCGACCGCTTCGACGAACGGGCGGAACACCGGATGGTCATAGGCTGCATCGTCGGGCGAGGGCCCGCGCCGCGCGCCGCCGCGCCAGTCGAAGAAGAAGCGGTCGATGGTGACGGTGCATTGCCGGAGCGCGCGGGCCATCGCATCCGACAGCGCGATGTCCGCCTCTTCGCCACGCGGGGCGACGCCGAGCCGGGCGAGCATCGCGGCGGCCAGCGCGCGCTCATAGGTCGCCGGGAAGCGATCGAGAATCGGCGCCAGCGCCTCCACCGGGGCCAATGGCGTCAGCGAGGAGCCGAACTGCGCCACGTCCCAATGGATCGCCTGCGCCTGCCGCCCGAAGGCATAGAGGCCCATCTGGTCGAAATAAGCGGCGGTGAATCCCGGATCCCAGAGGGGCGTGAAGCGCCACGGGCCATAGTCGAAGCTCTCGGCGGTGATGGCGATATTGTCGCTGTTGAGTACGCCATGGACGAACCCTGCCGCCATGTAGGAGGCCGCCAGCCGCGCGGTCCGCTCGACCACCAGCTCGAACAGTCGCAGCGCCGGCGATGTGCCGGGCTCCTCGCCATAAAGCTCGGTCAGGCAATAGCGGGTGAGTGCCTCCAGCCCTTCGACATCGCCCAGCGTCACCAGCCGCTGGAAGGTACCGATGCGGATATGTCCGTGGCTTAGCCGCACCAGCACCGAGGATCGGGTGGGGGAGGGCTCATCGCCCCGATGCAACGCCTCGCCCGTCTCGATCAGCGAGAAGCTGCGCGAGGTGTTGACGCCCAGCGCCTCCAGCATCTCGGTGGCGAGCACCTCGCGCACGCCGCCCTTGAGGGTGAGGCGGCCGTCGCCGAAGCGGCTCCATGGCGTCTGCCCCGATCCCTTGGTGCCGAGGTCCATCAGCCGGCCGCGTGAATCGCGCAGCTGCGCGTAGAGGAAACCGCGCCCGTCGCCGATGTCCGGGTTGTACACGCGGAACTGGTGCCCGTGGTAGCGCAGCGCCAGTGGCTCGGGCAGCGAGCCTTCGAGCGGACGGAAGCGACCGAAGCGATCAATCCATTCCGCGTCGGAAAGGTCGGCCAGCCCCACCTCGGCCGCCGCGCGGTCGTTGCGGAAGCGGAGGATGGTGGCCGGAAAATCTGCGGCGACGACGCGATCGTAGAAGTTGTCACCCAACGAAAGGATACGGGCTTCGGGGACGAAGCAGGGCGCTTGCGAGGAAGAGGTCATCCCGCGATATGGGGGCCGCTGCGTGAGGGAGACAAGCATTGGGCATAACCGATCGATACCAGGACGGCTGGTGGCAGTCGGTCGATGGCCTCAATCTTCATTATCGCGACTACCCTGGAGGGGCTGAAGCCGCCGGACGCCCGCCGATCCTGTGCGTTCCCGGGCTCACCCGCAACGCGCGCGACTTCGAGGCGGTGGCCGAGCGGCTGTCGCCTGAATGGCGGGTGATTTGCGTCGATCTGCGCGGGCGCGGCGAAAGCCCGGTCGCCCCCGAGCCGTCGACCTACGCGCCGCCCTCCTATGTGCTCGATATCGGCGCGCTGTTCGTGGCGCTGGGGCTGGAGCGGGCGGTTCTGCTCGGCACCTCACTCGGCGGGCTGATCGCGATGCTGATGGCGCTCACCACGCCGGAGCGGCTCGCGGGCGTGCTGCTCAACGATATCGGTCCGGTGGTCGAGCCGATCGGGCTGGCCCGCATCCGAACCTATGTCGGCAAGAGCGCGAGCTGGCCGACCTGGCTGCATGCGGCGCGCGGGCTGGCCGAAATGCAGGGCGACATCTTCCCCCGCTACCAGCTTCCGGACTGGCTGGCGCTCGCCAAGCGGCTGTGCCGGATCACCTCGGCGGGCCGCATTGTGTTCGATTACGACATGCGAATCGCCGAGCCGATCCGCGAGGCGCCGGAGGATGCGCCGCCGGTCGATCTCTGGCCGGCGTTCGAGGCGCTGCATGGCCGCCCGGTGGCGCTGCTGCGCGGCGATCGCAGCGATTTACTGTCGGCGGCCACCGCGGCCGAAATGGCCAGGCGCCTGCCAGGGCTGGAGCTCGCCACCGTTCCCGATGTCGGCCATGCCCCCGCGCTAGACGAGCCGGAGTCGGTCGCTGCGATCGATCGATTGCTGCAGCGTGTCATCGCGGGACGCTGAGCGCGCCGTGCGGCTTCGGTTCGGGCTCCAGAGAGCCTAATCCTCGATGGCATGACAGCGCGAATCCTCCATCTTCATTCGACGTTTTCGATGGGGGGAAAGGAAGCGCGTGCGGTCCGCCTGATGAACGCGTTCGATGACGCCGCGCATCACACGGTGCTGAGCGCGGTGCCGGGCGCGCTGGGCGCGCGCTGGGCGCTATGGCCCGAAATTGTCGCGCGATTTCCCGGCGAAGGGGAGGCGCCTGCGCTGGCCGGCCGGCCGGGACTCGCCCGCTATTGGCGGCTGGCGCGCTACATGGCCGATTTCGATCTGGTGCTGAGCTATAATTGGGGGGCGATGGACGGCGTGATGGCGCACCGGCTCTATGGCCGGATGCTGGGCCTGCCGCCGCTCGTCCATCATGAGGACGGCTTCAACGCCGACGAGCTGGATCGCCAGAAGCGGACGCGCATGCTGTTTCGGCACGCCGCGCTCGGCACCGCGTACCGTGTCGTGGTGCCCTCGGCGCGGCTGGAGCGGATCGCGCGGACCGACTGGGGCTGCCCGCCCGCCCGCATCACGCGCATCGCCAACGGCGTGCCGCTGGAGCGCTACGCCGGCCAGCCGGCGCCGGACTCCATTCCCGGTTTCCGTCGCGCGTCGGGGGACGTGGTGGTGGGAACGATGGCCGGGCTACGCAGCGTCAAGAACCTGCCCCGGCTTGTCCGGGCTTTCGCCCGCGCAGGGGGCAGGGGGCGGCTGGTGATCGCAGGCGAAGGGCCGGAGCGCGAAGTGATCCTGGCCGTGGCACAGGCCGAAGGCCTGGGGGATCGCGTGTTGCTGCCGGGCTTCCTGCCCGATCCGGCGCGCTATGTCGGGCATTTCGACATCTTTGCACTGTCGTCGGACAGCGAGCAGTTCCCGATCTCGCTGGTCGAGGCGATGGCCGCCGGCCTGCCGGTGGTGTCGACCGACGTGGGCGATATCGCGACGATGGTGGCGCCGGAGAATCGCCGCTATGTCGTTGCGGTCACCGATGAGGACGGGTTCGCGGAGGCGATCGGGCGTCTGATCGGCAGTCGCGACCTGCGCCACAGGCTCGGTTCGGCCAACCGCACCGTGGCCTGGGCACGCTATGGCGAGGATTCGATGATCGCGGCTTATCGTGCGCTCTACGAGGAAGCCATGGGCCGCCCCGGGGGGCTATCCTGACATCAAGGCAATATTAAGGAGCGTAACCCGGCTCTTCCTGCTAAGACAGAGTGGGGTCCAGTTCCGGACGGAGGACGAATTGTTCAAAGGTTTGCAGCCGATCCTGTACGGCGGCCGCGAAGTGTGGCCGCTTATCGAGGGCGGCAAGGGCGTTTCGGCGACCAATCATATGAGTTCCGGGGCCTGGGCCGCGGCGGGCGGGATAGGCACGGTTTCTGCCGTGAATGCCGACAGCTACGATCATGAAGGCAAGATCATTCCGCAGATCTATCGCGCGCTGACGCGGCGCGAGCGGCACGAGGAGCTGATCCAGTACGCCATCGACGGTGCCGTTGAGCAGGTGAGGCGCGCCTATGAGCTCGCCTCCGGCAAGGGCGCGATCAACATCAACGTGCTGTGGGAAATGGGTGGTGCCCAGCGCGTTCTCCAGGGCGTGCTGGAGCGGACCCGGGGCCTCGTCTCGGGCGTGACCTGCGGCGCGGGCATGCCTTACAAGCTCTCCGAGATCGCGGCCGAGCATCATGTCAGCTACCTGCCGATCGTCAGTTCCGCGCGCGCCTTCCGGGCGCTGTGGAAGCGCGCCTATCACAAGGCGGCGGACTGGCTGTCGGCGGTGGTCTATGAAGATCCATGGAAGGCGGGCGGGCATAATGGCCTGTCCAACGCCGAGGATCCGCTGAAGCCCGAGGATCCCTATCCCCGCGTCAAGGCGTTGCGCGAGACGATGCGCGAGGGCGGCATCCCCGATTCCACGCCCATTGTAATGGCCGGCAATGTCTGGTTCCTGCGTGAGTGGGACAACTGGATCGACAATCCGGAGCTTGGCGCCATCGCCTTCCAGTTCGGCACGCGTCCGCTGCTGACACAGGAAAGCCCGATCCCGGACGCCTGGAAGCAGCGGCTGATGACGCTCAACGAGGGCGACGTGCTGCTGCATCGCTTCTCGCCGACCGGCTTCTATTCGTCGGCGGTACGCAACCCGTTCCTCCGCAATCTGGAAGAACGGGCCGAGCGCCAGATCGCCTTCTCAGGCGAGGCGGCGGGCGACCATCAGTTCCAGCTCGACGTGGGCGTGAAGGGCAAGAGCTTCTGGGTGACCCGCGGCGATCTGCTGCGCGCCCGCGAATGGTACGGCCACGGCTTCACCGTCGCACTCAAGACGCCGGACAACACGCTGGTGTTCGTGACGCCCGAGGAGATGAAGGTCGTCCGCAAGGATCAGGCCGACTGCATGGGCTGCCTCAGCCAATGCGGCTTCTCGTCCTGGGCGGACAATGACACCAACTCGACCGGCCGCCTCGCCGATCCGCGCAGCTTCTGCATCCAGAAGACGCTGCAGGAGATCGCGCATGGCGGGGATGTCGAAAAGAACCTGATGTTCGCCGGGCATGCGGCCTATCGCTTCAAGCAGGATCCGTTCTATTCCAACGGCTTCGTGCCGACGGTGAAGCAGCTCGTCGATCGCATCCTGACCGGCGACTGATCCGATGAAGCGGGCGCTCGTCGTCCACCATGTCGCGCATGAGGGGCTGGCGGGTTTCGCCGGCCCCCTTGTCGATGCGGGTTATGCGGTCGAGCGGCTCGATGTCTGCGATCCCGGATTTGCGAGCGCCGACTTCCTCACGCCCGATCTGCTGGTGCTGCTTGGCGGCCCGATGGCGGTCTACCGGCCTGATCTCTTTCCCTGGCTGGACGACGAAATCGCCAGGCTGCGCGAGCGGCTGGCGGCGCGCCGGCCGACGCTAGGCATCTGCCTCGGCGCGCAGCTGATCGCCACGGCGCTGGGCGCGGAGGTCGAGCGCGGGCCTGTGCGCGAAGTGGGGTTCGCCGCGGTGGCGCTCACCGACGAAGGGCGCCGCTCGCCGCTCAGCGCTCTGGAGGGTGCGCCGGTGCTGCACTGGCATGGCGATGGATTTGTGGTGCCCGAGGGGGCGGTGCTGCTGGCCGAGACCGAACATTACCCGCAGGCCTTCGCACTCGGCCCGACCATTCTCGCGCTGCAATGCCATCTCGAGATGGGCACGGCCGATGACGGGATCGAGCATTGGCTAGACGCGGACGCCGGCTATGTGGAAAAGGCCGGAACCAGCGTGGCGGCGATCCGCGCGGATCATGCACGCCTGGGCGAGGAGGCTGCGGCGGCCGGGCGACGCATGCTAGGCGACTGGCTGGCCGGGCTCTGAAACTGGTCGGGCGCGCCTCGCTTAAGCGAAGCGCGCCCGTGTTCGGCCGGTTGGCCGATCAGCGATAGATGCGACGGCCGTCCTTATCCATGTAATAACGGCGGCCGTAACGATCATGGTAATAATGATGGCGATGGTTGAGCGCGGTGATCGCGGCGCCGCCCGCGGCACCCACCAACGCGCCGGTGCCTACCGACATGCCCGGGATGAGCGCGCCGGCGACGGCGCCCGCGCCCGCGCCAATCGCGCCGCCCTTCAGCAGTTCGCCAGAGCTTTGGGCATAGACCGGCGCGCCGGCCAGTGATGCGGCAACCAGAGTGCCCAGGATCAATGTGCGCTTCATATCCGTCCCTTTCCGATATCCCCGGCTCGTGGTTAGCACGGGTAACACACAGGAAAAACGGGCAGAGGGCCAGCGTGGTTCCTTCATCTGCCGTTCATCGCGGGAGCACCGCAATTGCTTGAAAGAGGGCGTTTCGCTGGCCTAGAGGCGATCGGGGACGGGGCGAGGAGCTGCAGCAGGATGAAGGCGATCATGGTGGCGGCGCTGATGGCGTTCGCGATCGGGGGTATGTTCGGCGAAGATGCCGGGCGCGCATCGGGCGTCGTCCGCAAGACGCCCTATTGGGGATCGATCTCCGCCGGCGAAGCGCGGATGCGTACCGGGCCGGGGCGCAACTATCCGGCCAGTTGGCTCTACCAGCGCCAGGGCATGCCGGTGCAGGTGATCGAGGTCTATCCTGGCTGGCGCAAAGTCCGCGATCCCGATGGGGCCGAGGGCTGGATGATCGGCAACCTGGTGTCGGACCAGCGCACCGGCATGGTGAAGGGCGGTGTGGCCGACCTGCACGACACGCCCAATGCGGGCGCGAAGGTGCTGTGGCGGGCGGAGGCCGGCGTGATCGGTCATCTCTCCAAATGCCATGACGGCTGGTGCAAGATCGATGTGCGCGGGCGCGGCGGCTATATCGAGGAAGACCGGTTGTGGGGCGTCGATCCCGGCGAAGTGGTCGATTGAGCTTTAGCT
>DATGEV010000106.1:0-3214 GCA_035309885.1 Sphingomonas sp. | reverse complement strand
CAAGGGTGCGATCGACACACCAGCGGCCGGTCTCGCCGAGCTGTTCGTGCGCGTCGCCTCCGACATCAACAAGGATCAGGCGGCGCCGCTCGCGCTCCATTTCGCGCGGATGGCGACGCTGCTGTCGCCGGGCGAGAGCGAGGCCTGGCTGGTCTGCGCCAGCCTGCTGTCGCAAGGCGACGCGCAGGAGGCAGCGCTCGATGCGCTGAGCCATGTGCCCGTCGACGACGCCTTCGCGGGCGCGGTGCGCGATGCGCGGGTGACACTGCTGGTACGCGCCGGGCGATCGGATCAGGCGCTGGCCGAGGCGCAGGCGACGACGGCAGCGGCCGATGCCGGCATCGGCGACTGGGCGCGGCTCGGCGATCTGCTGATGGGGGCGAACCGCCCAGCGGATGCGGCGGCGGCCTATGCCCGCGCTCTCACGCTGGCCGACGACGACAAGGCGCCCGCCGAGGTGGCGTGGCCGCTGCTGCTCCAGCGCGCGAACGCGCTGCTCGAAGCGGGCGACTGGCCGGGCGCGAAAACGCAGGCGAAGCGGGCGCTGGCGTTCGCGCCGCAGCAGCCCGAGGTGCTGAACTTCCTCGGCTATTCGGAAATCGAGCATGGCGATGATGTCGCCGGCGCCTCGGCGATGATCGCCAAGGCGAGCGCGCTCGCGCCCGACGATCCCTCGATCACCGACTCGCTCGGCTGGTCCTGGTACATGCGCGGCGATCTCGGTCGCGCGATCCCGCTGCTGGAGCGCGCCGCGCGCGGGGCGCCGGCCGCCAGCGACATCAACGAGCATCTCGGCGACGCCTATTGGAAGGCCGACCGCCGGCTCGCCGCCCGCTACGCCTGGCGCGCCGCGCTGGTGGTGGCCGACGGCGATCAGGCCAGCCGGCTCAAGGCCAAGCTCGATTACGGACTGACCGCCAAACCGTGACCCAGTTTCCTGCGGCCGAAACGGCCTATGCGAAGATCAACCTCGCGCTCCATGTCCGGCGCCGTCGCCCCGACGGCTATCATGAGCTGGAGACGCTGTTCGCCTTCTGCGCGGACGGCGACCGGCTGAGCGCGGCGCCCGCCGACACGCTGTCGCTCGCGATCGAAGGTCCGTTCGGCGAGGGGCTGTCGGCCGGGCCGGATAATCTGGTGCTGCGCGCCGCCGAGGCGCTGCGCGTCGAGGCAGGCGTCGCGACCGGCGCCGCGATCCGGCTCGACAAGCGACTGCCGGTCGCCTCGGGCATCGGCGGCGGATCGGCCGACGCGGCGGCGGCGCTGCGCCTGCTGGTGCGGCTGTGGGGTGTCACCGTGGCCGACGAGACGCTGCACGCGATCGGCGCGGCGCTGGGTGCCGATGTGCCGGCCTGCGTCGCCTCGCGCGCGTGTCGGGGCGAGGGGCGGGGCGACGCGCTGGATTTCCTTGACGAGGGCACGCTGGCCGGGCGGCCGGTGCTACTCGTCAATCCGCGCGTCGCGGTGCCGACCGGGCCGGTGTTCCAGCGCTGGGACGGGATCGATCGCGGGCCGCTCGCGTCGGGCGATCCGCTGGCCGCCGCGCTTGACGGGCGCAACGATCTCGAACCGCCCGCGCGCGCGATGCAACCGGTGATCGCCGAGGTGGTGGAGGCGCTGGCGGCGATGCCGGGCGTCGTACTCGCCCGTATGTCGGGCTCGGGCGCGACCTGCTTCGCGCTCACCGAAAGCCTCGACACGCGCGACGCCGCCGATCGCGCAATCGCCGCGGCAGAGCCCGGCTGGTGGCGGCTGGCGACGGTGCTGCGCTAGCGGCTTTCCTGTCCCCATTGGGGCGAATGGGGAATTGCGATGCCCCCGTGACAAGTGGCGCGGGGCGCGGCAACATGGCGCCATGTTCAGGCTCGAAATGGACGGCCCCATCGCACGAGTCGTGATCGATCGGGGCAGCAGGCGCAACGCGATCCCGATCGCCGGCTGGAGCGCGCTGGAGCGCGTGGTAGGGGAGGCTGCGGCCAAGGAACCCCGGCTGGTGGTGATCACCTCGGCAGATCCGACGAGCTTCTGCGCTGGCGCGGACCTTTCCGAATTTCCCATGCTGGTCGAGGATGTGCGCAAGCGCCACGTTTTCCGCGGCGCGATGACCAGTGCGCTCGCCCGTATCCGCGCGGTGGGCAAGCCGACGCTGGCGATCGTCGAGGGCGGCTGCTTCGGCGCGGGCGTGTCGCTGGCGATGGCGTGCGACATGCGCGTCGCCGGCCCGAATGCGAGCTTCGCGATCACGCCGGCACGCTTCGGCATTTCCTATCCACAGCCCGATCTGCAGCGGCTGGCCGAGCTGGTCGGCTGCGGGCAGGCGGCGCGGCTACTCTACGGCGCCGAGACGATCGATGCCGCCGAGGCGCGTCGCATCGGCCTGGTCGAGGTGATCGACGAATCGCAGCCGGTGGGCGATGCGATGATCGCACGCATCGCCGGCAACGCGCCCTACAGCCTGTGCGCGCTCAAGGCGACGCTGAGCGGGCGCTGGGGCGTCGACAAGCGCTTCGACGACGCATTCTCCTCCCCCGATTTCGCCGAGGGCTGGGATGCCTTCCGCGAAGGCCGCAAGCCCGACTTCGCGCGATGAGCTTTGCCCCGGCGGAAGCCTGGACGACGATCGACGGCGGGCAGGGGCGGGGCGGCATTTTGATCGTCGCCGATCATGCCTCCGCGCACGTGCCCGCCGACGTCGATCTCGGCATCGACCGCCAAGTGCTCACGCGCCATGTCGCGGTCGACATCGGGGTGGCGCCGCTGACCGCCGCGCTGTGCGCGCAGCTGGGCTGCGACGCGATTCTGGGCGGCGTCTCGCGGCTGGTGTGCGACTTCAACCGCGAGGAGGACGCGCCCGGCCTGCTGCCGATCGCCAGCGACGGCATTGCCATCCCCGGCAACGCGCTCGATGAGGCGGGGCGCGAGGCGCGGGTGGCGCGTTTCTTCCGCCCTTATCACGCCACCGTGGCCGGCCGGATCGCGGCGCGGCCGCCCGAACTGCTGGTGTCGCTGCACAGCTTCACGCCCCGGCTGGAGGCGCACCCCGATCAGGTGCGGCCGTGGCAGATCGGCATCCTCTATAATCATGACGAGCGCGCCGCGCGCATCGCCATCCCGCTGCTGGAGGGCGAGGACATCGTCACCGGCGACAATGAACCTTATTCGGGGCGCGTGCTCAACGCGACGATGAACCGGCACGGTGAGGCGACGGGGATCG
>DATGEV010000105.1:0-2833 GCA_035309885.1 Sphingomonas sp. | reverse complement strand
GCAGCGCAGCGTCGGGCCCAGCGCCGCGGAGGGCGGCGAGCGGCTGGCGCTGGGCGTCGGGCTTGCCGAAGATCGTGTAGGCCTCGGCGTCACGCAGGTCGTCGTAGAGGCGATTGGTGACGTCGAGATCGTCGGTGAAGAGGAACGCCCGGCGCCCGAAGGCGCCGCCAGAGACGCTGTTCGCGCCCGGCGGATCGAGCGCCCGCGGCAGAAGCATCGAAACCTGGATCGTGGTGGCCAACAGGGAGGCTCGGGATGCCGGGTCGCCGCGCAAAAGGACCTGGTACTCGGCACCGTCCTCCTCGTACTCGTCGAGGCTCGGGGTGATCTCGACCACGGCGTCCAGATTGACCCCCGTGAGGTCCGCGAAGAACCGCGCGGCGTCGCCGAGCGTCGCCGATAGCCCGACCCAGCTCAGCGGCGCCGCAAGCAAGTGCCGCCAGCGCCGCAGCGTCAGCGCCGCATGGGCGCCGCTTGGTCCGACGTAGGTGTGCACCTCGTCCAGGAGCGCCAAAAATGGCTTGCGTCCGGCCGGCGACCCAACCCCGAACAACCCTCGCATCCAATGGTCCGACAGGCGCTGGTTGAGAATTTCGGTCGTGGTGAAAAGGATGTCCGGCGGTTGTCGCTGGAGCCGGTTGCGCGTGAGGACCAGGTGATCCTCGCCGACCGTGCCGTCGCAGTCGTGCCGGATGCAAGCCAGACGCTCGGTTCCGGCTGCTATGTCCGACTGCCGCCAGACCAGCTCGGCGTCGCACAAAGGACAACGCATCCAGGGGCAGACAAAATCCGCACCGCGGGCGCGCCATCGCTTGTCGGTTAACTCCTGAGGGTGCGCGCGCGTCGGCGTGGCCCCAAACAGCGCACCGATGCGCAGGGGCCGCCGGCCATGGCGCGCCAACGGGGCGTCGATCGCCCGCGCCATGCGGAAGGCCTCGGCGAACTGGTCCTTGAGAAGCTCGATTCTGGGGTAGACGGTGATGGCCTTGACCCAGGCGTCCGGGCCGATCGCCTCCCCGATCCGCAGCATCGCGGGCAGATAGAAGGCGATCGTCTTACCGCTGCCCGTCCCCGCCGTAATGATCGTGCCGGCATCGTCGGTGGGTGCTGCGAGGCGCAACGCTGCGCGTTCCTGGAAGGCGGCCAACATCATTCCGGTGCGTCCGGTCAGCGCCTGCCACAGCTCTCGCCGGAGGGCGGAGGGCGCTACCGCGGCGCCGCTCTCAGCCAGAACCTCGGAGGGTTGCCGGTCGCGGCGGGGGAAGCGCCTGGCCCTACGGTCGACCCTGTAGTCGGCGACAAGGTGCGGCGCGCCCTGCCAGGGCTTGTTCGGAAACAGCTGCCGATTGGCCGCAAGCAGCCGCATTAACTCGGCGAAGCGTGAGCGGATACGCACGCCGACGCCAATGCTCTGCAATTCGAAGATCAGCTTGGCGTCGATCAACGCCTCGAGCAGATCATCGCCAGAAGTCCCCGATCCGGTCTCGCGACCTACGGCATCGGCCAGATCGAGCGCTTCGCCCTCGGTTAGTGCCCCGTCGGTGTACCCCCACTCTAGCGATCGCATCTCGATCGCCTCGATACGGTCGAGCAGCCGCAGGGCTGGGCGGGAGACGCTCATCGCCGGCGACTACCGCAGCCGGATGCGAAACGCGGCGAGAAGCTCGCGCCTGATCAACCAGTCCTGAACCTCGGGGGTCAGCGCGCCCAACGGGGCACCATCGCCCGCGGCGGCAGCGCGGATGAAGCCGATCACGTTCCGCGGAATGTCGTCGGCGGAGAGGTCGGACCAAGCGGCATCGTGCTCTGCCAGCAGGGCGCTGATGCGAGCCTTCGCGGCGGCCGGGTCGGGCGGCACGGTCTCGCCTAGGGACGCGATCTGGGCGCGGCATGCGCGGATCTTGGCGACGCCGACGGCGAACTGAGGCACCTTACTGAGTGCGGCAAGCACGTCCTCAGAACCAAAGTCAGCGCGCGTTGCGACGTAAGCCTTCCAGGCGAGCGTCGTCGCCTGTTCGGCGGCTGCGACGACTCCCAGCAGCCGGTCGGTGAAGGCATACTTCAGATCAAACGGCGGGTCGTTGATGACGGCCGGGTCTTCCTGAATCGCCGCTCGGAGGTTCCGAGCCTTCTCGGCCAAGGCCGCGCCCTCGCTGGGCGCAAACTCAACGGGCACGCCAGCGGCGCGCAACTTTGCCAGGCCATCGCTGGCCCGGGCCACGCGGTCGGCCGCGGCGCCGAACTGCGTCGCGCGGGTGCTGAATTGCGTCGCCTCGTCCGCGGCCCCCCTGAGCTTTTGGTAGTCGCTGAGTTTGGTCGCCAGCGCGGCGGCTCGATCAAGCAGCATCGGCAGGCTCCGCGGACGGTGGGGCCATCTTTGCTAGATGATCGGCGATGGACGTCAGGGCACCGTCGATCCGGCTAAGGCTGTCGGCGAGCGCGGCATGCTTGGCCCCATGACTCTGACCGTAGGCCACGAGGTTCTGGTCCACAGCGTCGAGAAAGCCCTTGGCTGCCGCCGCGAGACCGTTGGCGGCCTCGACCGCATCCCTGCGTCCGCGCCCGAAGTGAGGCAAGGCGGCCAGCGCGTCGTCATGCTTGGCCAGCGCTCTCGCCGCGGCGATCGAGTCGTCGAAATTGTGCCCGCGGAAACGCTCCAGCGCGTCGGCGAGCAGTCTAGCTGTATTGCTCGTTGCGACACCGGCGGCGATCACCGCCTCGCGGGCCGCCGTCAGCCCGGCGATGATGTTGGCGCGGGACGCATCTGCCCCGAACGCCGCCTCAGTCTCTGCAAGCCAGTTCAGGCGAACGGCCATTTCGGCCGCCGCCGCAT
>DATGEV010000104.1:0-3188 GCA_035309885.1 Sphingomonas sp. | reverse complement strand
GAGGAGATGAGATACTCCTCGAACGCCGTTGAAACGACATGCGGCAATCCCTGCCCGCCAAACTCCTCGGGCGAGCCGAGGCCGACCCAGCCGCCCTCAGCGAGCTGGCGGAAGGCGTTCTGGAAGCCGGCCGGCGTCGTCACCGAGGCGTCGTCGTGGCGCGTGCAGCCCTCGTCGTCACCCGACTGGTTGAGCGGGAAGAACACCTCGGCGCAGAGCTTGCCGCCCTCTTCGAGGATCGCGTCTACCATGTCCGGCGTGGCGGATTCGAAGCCCGGCAGGTTGGCATAGGCGTTGAGCCCCAGCACGTGATCGAGCACGAAGCGCGTATCGGCGATCGGCGGCGTATAGGTCGGCATCCTCTTGCTCCTTATGCGTTATCGGTGGAGTCGGCGGCCTTCACCTGCTCGACGAAGCCGTTCAGTTCTTCGATCGCGGAATCGATGTCATCGCGCTGGCGACGCAGCTGGTCGATGCGCGACTCGCATTTCTCGACGGTGACGCGGCGCTGCACCTGGCGATCGTCGCCGACGTCGTAGAGGTCGATCATCTCGCGGATCTCGGCGAGGCTGAAACCCACCCGCTTGCCGCGTAGGATCCACGCCAGCCGCGCCCGGTCGCGCTTGGAATAGACGCGGACGAGCCCCACTCGCTCCGGAGCGATCAGTCCCTCGTCCTCGTAGAAACGAAGCGCGCGAGCGGTGACGCCGAACTCCTCGGCGAGATCGGTGATGGTGTAGCTGTCCCGATTGCGGGCATCGGGCGTGTCGATGGTGGCGGGCGCGGAGGACATGGGCCGCATGTTAGTTGACGCTTACGTCAACTGCAATGGAGATGTCGGCGCCAGAGGATCAGATTCGGATCAGATGCGGACGAGCCGCCCGCCCTCAAGCCGGCGATAGAAGCAGCTGGGTTCACCGGTGTGGCAGGCCGGACCGGCAGGATCGACGATCAGCCAGAGTGCATCCTGATCGCAGTCGATCCGCATCTCCCGGACCTTGAGGACATGCCCCGAACTTTCGCCCTTCTTCCAGAGGCGGCCTCGGGATCGCGACCAAAAATGCGCCTCGCCGGTGGCGATGGTGCGCTCCAGCGCCTCGGCGTTCATGTGCGCGAGCATCAGCAATTCGCCCGTTTCCGCGTGGCTTGCGACCGCGGTGATGAGGCCGTTGGCGTCGAATTTGGGGGCAAGCGTGCTGCCCTGCTCGCGATCGTCGGACATGCTGTGTGGCTACCCGCACGCGAGGGGGGCGACAAGTGTGTGACAACTCCCTATATGCGCGCCCAACCCCCGAACCAGCCGCGACGGAACGCATTTGATGCTCACGACTCATCCCTTCGATGACGATAAGCTGCGCGAGGAGTGCGGCGTGTTCGGTATCTACGGAGCCGACACCGCAGCCGCCGTGGTGGCACTCGGCCTCCATGCGCTTCAGCATCGTGGGCAGGAAGCCGCCGGCATCTCCGCCTGGGACGGCCACGCCTTCCACACGCATCGCGCGATGGGCCATGTTGCCGGCAATTTCGACCGGGACGACATCATTCGCGGCCTGCCGGGCAAGGTCGCCATCGGCCATGTCCGCTACGCCACGACCGGCGACACCGCGCTGCGCAACGTGCAGCCGCTGTTCGCCGATCTCTCCTCGGGCGGCTTCGCGGTCGCCCACAACGGCAACATCTCCAACGCGATGAAGCTGAAGCGGGAGCTGATCCGCCGCGGCTCGATCTTCCAGTCGACCAGCGACACCGAGGTGATCATCCACCTCGTCGCGACCTCCAGCTATCGCACGTTGCTCGATCGCTTCATCGACGCGCTGAAGCAGGTGGAGGGCGCCTACAGCCTCGTCTGCCTGACGTCCGAAGGCATGATCGCCTGCCGCGATCCGCTCGGCATTCGCCCGCTGGTGATGGGCCGCGTCGGCGACGCCTATGTCTTCGCCTCCGAGACGGTGGCGCTCGACATGGTCGGCGCGACCTTCCTGCGCTCGGTCGAGCCGGGCGAGATCGTGATCGTGTCGGACAAGGGCATCCGCTCGCACCGTCCGTTCGCGCCGATCAGCCCGCGTCCCTGCATCTTCGAGCATGTCTATTTCTCGCGCCCCGATTCGATCGTGGACGGCACCAGCGTCTATGCGGTTCGCAAGCAGATCGGCGCCGAGCTTGCCCGCGAGAACCCGGTGGACGCGGATTACGTCATCCCCGTTCCCGACTCGGGCACGCCGGCCGCGATCGGCTACGCGCAGGAATCGGGCATTCCGTTTGAGCTCGGCATCATCCGCTCGCACTATGTCGGCCGCACCTTCATCCAGCCGGGCGACGGCATCCGCCACCTCGGCGTGAAGCTGAAGCACAATGCCAACCGCTCGCTGATCGACGGCAAGCGCCTCGTGCTGATCGACGATTCGATCGTGCGCGGCACTACCAGCCTCAAGATCGTGCAGATGCTGCGCGATGCCGGCGCCAAGGAGGTGCACATGCGCATCGCCTCGCCGCCGACGCGCCACAGCTGCTTCTACGGTGTCGATACGCCAGAGCGCGCCAAGCTGCTCGCGGCACAAATGTCGGTCGCGGAGATGGCGGACTATATCAAGGTCGACAGCCTCTCCTTCCTCTCGATCGACGGCCTTTATCGGGCGCTCGGCGAGCAGAACCGCGACGAGGGCAAGCCGCAATATTGCGACGCCTGCTTTACCGGCGACTATCCGACCCACCTGACCGATCAGGAGGAAATCGCGCCGGCCGACCAGCTCTCGCTGCTCGGTGAGCGTGCGGCCTGATCGTTTTCAATAAGGGGGTGGGAATGACGGACAAGCCGCTCGACGGACAACTGGCGCTCGTCACCGGCGCATCGCGGGGCATCGGCGCGGCAACCGCCGAGGCGCTGGCCGCGGCCGGCGCGCATGTCGTGCTCACCGCGCGCACCGCGGGCGGGCTGGAGGAACTCGAGGAGCGCATCCACGCCGCCGGCGGCTCGGCCACGATCGCCCCGCTCGACCTGACCGAGAGCGACTCGATCGCGCGACTCGCCACGGCGATCGGAGGGCGCTGGGAGGCGCTCGACATCCTCGTGATGAACGCGGCGATGCTGGGCGAGCTCTCGCCGGTGCCCTCGATCGACGGCAAGCTGTTCAACAAGCTGCTGACGCTCAACGTGCTCGCCAATCAAGCGCTGCTCGCCAATTTCGACC
>DATGEV010000103.1:0-2028 GCA_035309885.1 Sphingomonas sp. | reverse complement strand
GGCGCCGAAGCCATCCGCAAGCTTCTCCTGGAAGGCACGGCCGATCGTTGGACTGCAGGGGCGGAGGCACTGCTGTTCGCGGCGGCCCGAGCGGACCATGTCGCCAAGACCATCCTGCCGGCGCTCGACGCGGGCAGGTGGGTTGTGACCGACCGCTTCCTCGATAGCTCGCTGGCCTATCAGGGCGGGGCCGGGGGCCTTCCAGTCGAGCGACTGCGGGTTCTTCACGAAGTCGGCTCACACGGCCTGCTTCCCGACCGCACCCTGCTCCTGACTTTGCCTACGGAGGAAGCGGCCCGGCGGGCGGAGGTGCGTGACGGCGGCGATTCGGATCGGATCGGCGGCCGCGATCCCGCTTACCACGCCCGCGTCTCCCAGAATTTTGTCCTGTTGGCCGAGCAGGAGCCTAAGCGTTTTCGAACGATCGATGCCATGGGCGCGGCGGAGGCAGTGACCGCCCGATTGCTGGCCGCGGTGGACGATCTTTGACGCTCTACGGCCACTCCGAGCAGATCGAGGCGTTCCTCGAAGCCCGGTCTTCGGGGCGGATGCACCATGCCTGGCTGCTGACCGGGCCGCAGGGTGTGGGCAAGGGGAGCTTTGCCCGCGCCGCGGCGCTGCGCCTCCTTGCCGATGCGGCGGGCCCGTCAGTCGATCGGCCAGGCCTGGACGTGCCTACGGATCACCGGATCGCCCGTCTCTGGGAGGCCGGCAGCCATCCCGACGTGATGCTGCTGGAGAGGCTCTACCGCGAAAAGACCAAGGACTATGCCAGAAGTATCACCGTCGATCAGGTGCGCGGCCTGAGCAGGCTGTTCGCGACGGCGCCGAGCTTCTCTCCATGGCGCGTGGTGATCGTCGACGCGGCGGACGACATGGAGCGATCAGGCGCAAACGCGTTGTTGAAACTGTTGGAAGAACCGCCAGTCAACTCCTTGTTTCTGTTGATCAGCCATGCACCCGCGCGGCTCCTGCCGACGATCCGGTCGCGCTGCCGGGTGTTGCGCTTCGGGGCGCTTGCGGAGGCAGACCTGGCCGCGGCTCTTCGGCAGGCCGTGCCGGACGCGGATGATCGGGAGATTGCCGAACTGGTGTCGGTGGGCGACGGCTCCCCCGGTCGGGCGGTTCGTTTTGCCGGGCTCGACGTCGCCGGGCTGGATCGCGCGATGGAGGCAATCATCCGGACCGGCGATCCCGACAATGGCGAGCGGGGCGCCCTCTCCAGGGCGCTGGCGCTGAAGGCGGCCCAGCCGCGCTATGAAGCCTTCCTCGAACGCCTCCCCACCCGGATCGCCGCGGAAGCGCGAGGACGGCAAGGTCAGGCGCTTGCCGATGCGGTGACGCTGTGGGAGAAGGCGCGCGCCCTGGCCGGGAGCGCAGTCCGCCTCTCGCTCGATCCTCAGGCGACGGTGTTCGAGCTCGCCGGGCTGCTCGCGTCGCTCAACACGAACAGAGCGTCGCAACCCCACCGATGACCAAGCCTTTCTATATCACCACCGCGATCAGCTACCCCAACGGTCGTCCCCATGTCGGCCATGCTTATGAGGCGATTGCCACCGACGCGATCGCCCGCTGGAAACGGCTCGAGGGGCGCGAAGTACGCTTCCTCACCGGCACCGACGAGCATGGGCTGAAGATGGCCCAGACCGCCCGTAACCGAGGGATCGAGCCTCGCGAGCTGGCGGACGAAATGTCGTCTTATTTCCGTGAGATGACGGCAGCTCTGAACATCTCGCATGATCGCTTCATTCGCACCACGGACGCGGACCATTATGCCGCCAGCGCCGCCATCTGGGAGGCGATGAAGGCCAATGGCGACATCTATCTCGGCCGCTACGAAGGCTGGTATTCGGTGCGCGACGAAGCCTTCTATGACGAGAAGGAACTGGTCGAAGGGGAAGGGGGCAAGCTGTCCCCCCAGCGCACTCCGGTCGAATGGACGGTGGAGGAAAGCTGGTTCTTCCGCCTTTC
Source organism: Sphingomonas sp. (assembly GCA_035309885.1). Taxonomy (GTDB): domain Bacteria; phylum Pseudomonadota; class Alphaproteobacteria; order Sphingomonadales; family Sphingomonadaceae; genus Solisphingomonas. The sequence goes on along the minus strand of DATGEV010000103.1, from coordinate 57 downwards.
CGCCTATCAGGATCGGCTTCTTGCCCATTACGAGGCCAATCCGGACTTCATCCGTCC
>DATGEV010000102.1:0-7938 GCA_035309885.1 Sphingomonas sp. | reverse complement strand
CGGACAGGCCCGGCACGGTGATCGCCTGCGTCGGGTTGCTGCCGAGCTTGATCGCGCTGTCCGTGTAGGAAGCCGAGCCATAGAAGCCGAAACCGTCCAACACATGGCTGACATCCGAGAAGGGCAGCGACAGCGTCGCTTCCATGCCGACCAGATAGCCGCGACCAGAGTTGGTCGGTGCGCTGACAAGGCCGATTACGCCTCCCTGCTGCTGGACGATCTGCCGCTGAGCTGGGGTCAGCTGGCCCAACGCCGCCGAGAAATCATAGGCGACATTGCTGCTGGAATCGACGAAATCGGTCAGATGTTTGAAGTAACCAGCCAGCGCCACATAACCACCTCGTGAGAAGTATTTCTCAAGCGAGATATCGATGTTCGTCGACTGATATGGCCGCAGGGTCGTGTTTCCGCCCTTCGAACTGAATGGGCTGAACTGCGGATCGGTGCCGGCACCGACATTCGCCGGGTTGACGCTGAATTCCTGGTTCACCCGTTCCTGATCGAGGCGCGGACGCACCATCGTCTGCGAAGCGCCAAGCTTGATGAACATGCTCGGCTCGATTTCCAGCGAGAGGTTCGCGCTGGGCAGGAAGTCGGTGTAGCTGACGCTGGCCGATGCCGGCAGGACGGTCACCTGCCCGACACCGTTATTCGACACGAAGTTCGAGATCGAGCCGTCCGAGCTCTGCTTGGTGTGAACGACCTGCAGGCCGATCGATCCGCGCAGCGGCTTGCCGCCAACGATGCCGTCGATGTTGAGCTTGCCGTAGCCGGTGAACACCTTCTCCTTCACGACATTGTCGCGCACGAGCGAGACGGGGCGGTTGTCGTACACCGCGTTCAGTGCGTTGTTGTAGAGGTAGAGCGGGTCGAGCGTCAGGATGCTCGGCACGCCCAGATAGCCGAGCGAGATCTGGTGATCGAGCACCGCGCCGGCCGGAACCGGCTCGGACGTCGGCGTGCCGCTGGCGACCGTGCAGCCCGTCCCGCCGCCCTTCGGGCAGAGGAAGAAGGAGGTGAAGGCGCTGGTCTTCTTGCGCTCCGAATAGTTCACCCCGGCCTCCCAGCCCTTGATGACACTATGCTCGAACTCGCCGTCAAGGCTGGCGCGCAACGCCTTCAGATCGTCCTTGAAGCTGGGTTTGTTGAGGAAACCCGACTGCACCACCGCGGTGGTGCCATTATAGCCCCAGCCCTGCGGATCGGTGATCTGGAAGAGGTTCTTGTCCGAATAGTTCAGCGTCGGCACGATCTGGAAAATGCCGTTCGGCTGTTGCGTCACGGTCACCGTGTCGGGGATGCCCGTCTTGTTGTAGCCGGTACCGGTATAGGTCTCGAGCAGGAAGTCGGTGCGCTTGGCGTGCGACCAGCTCGCGTCCACCGTGAAGTGCATCGTGTCGTCGCTATTGAGCGCGACGACGTTGTTCCAGCCAAGCGAATAATTGTTCGCCTTGCGCCGGTTGGTGTCGTTCCGCTGCACGGCGTGCACGCCGGTGAAGGTCGTGCTGGTGGCGAAATTGTCGGCCACGGTGTTGTTGACGTGCGACGTGTCCGAACCGAAGCCCAGCGGGAACTCAATGCCGCGCAGGATCTGGTTCTCGGTGAAGTGCGAATAGAGCGCGTCGAAGGTAGAGTGGAAGCGATCGCTCGGCTTCCATTCGAAGGTGGCGACGGCACCATAGCGCTTCAGGTTGTTCGACTGGACATAGGGCTTGGCGCCGCCCAGCACGAGCGGATCGGCGGCGGTGCCGCTGCCCGAATAGCCCCAGGCGTTGTAGCGCTGATCCTGCGAGGGAATCTGGCTGGCTGATACGCCGATCGCGACGCCGAACGTATCGTCGGCGAACTGATCGACATAGGTGCCCGACGCGCGATAGCCGTAGCGCGGCGAATCCGGGTTGAGCGACTTCTCCCCGTTCATCTCGCCCTCGGCGCGCACCGAGATCACGCGCTTGTCGGACGCGAGCGGACGCAGCATGCGCAGATCCACCGTACCCGAGACGCCCGCCGCGATCAGCGAGGCGTCCGAGCTCTTATAGACGTTGACGTTCTTGAAGAATTCCGACGGATACTGATCATATTCGACGCCACGATTGTCACCCACGGTGACCTGCTCGCGGCCGTTGAGCAGCGTGGTCGAGAAATCAGGACCGAGGCCGCGGATCGACAGGCGCTGATCGCGGCCCTCGAGGCGCTGCGCGGTGACGCCGGGCAGGCGGGCGAGCGAGTCCGCAATCGAGACGTCGGGCAGCTTGCCGATGTCTTCGGCCGAAACCGAGTCCACGATGGTGGTCGACAGCCGCTTGATCTTGGCCGAGCTGTCGAGCGAGGCGCGAATGCCGCTCACGACGATGGAATTGGCCGCATCGTTGGCGCCGGCATCGCTGGCGACGCTGGCGGGCGCCGCGGCATCGGTGCTGGCGACCTGGGTCTGGGCGGGCGAGGTCTGGACGGCCTGCGCCCAGGCCGGAACGGCGGCCGTCAGCGCAAGAGCGCAGCAGAGCGCCGACGCGCTCGTCCGGGTGGCGAGCGCCGAGCGTGCGGACAAACGACGAGATACAGTCTGTGCAATCATGCAATCCCCCCTTCCATACTGCGCGGCGTTGGGCCTGCGCAGGTGCCGCCGTCATCAAGCGGCGTTGAAGAGGCGCTTAGGCGGCGGGCTTCCCTCTCGCCAAGATTGCCGCATACGTATTCGAGCTCCAGGTACCGTCACCGCATGATCGCTGCCGCGTGTTCGCCACGCCCCTCCGATGGCCGGCTGCGATCGACCGAAAGGCCCGAAAACCGGCAGGAATGCCACGCCCTCCAAGCTCCCGCGACAGGTCGTTGCGGGGACGTGGAACGGTGCATGAATACGTATGAATCGAAGGGACAGTGCTGTTGGTTCGCGCAGACATTTGCTAGGTCAGGCGGATTGAGCTTCGTCAGAAGGCCGTGTGAGGGGGAATGCGTGCGGTACGAGCATGCCTGTCGATCGGCCGAAGCCGAGGCCGGCGCGGCGCGGGACACCGCACGACGCGTCCGGGCGAGAATGCCCCGTGCCTGAGCCGCTCCGCCGTGGCCGCCCGCCCCGCGCGCGCGCAACCTTCTCCACCGAACCCGCCAGCGCCGTTCGCCCGGACGGCCTGATCGGTCGCCCTCGCGCAAAGACGCGCGGCATGGCGCCCGGTAAGCCCACCTCGTTCGACATCGCCGAGCTGGCAGGCGTGTCGCAGCCCACCGTCAGCCGGGCGCTGCGCGGCGACCGCACGGTGAGCGAGGCCACGCGCAAGCGGATCGAAGCGGTCGCACAGCAGCTCAACTACACCGTCGACAAGAACGCGTCGGGCCTGCGCCGCCGCCAGTCCAGCACGTTGGCGCTGCTGCTGTTCGAGGATCCGACCTCGGACGATTCGATGATCAACCCCTTCTTCCTGTCGATGCTGGGATCGATCACGCGCACCTGCGCGCAGCGGTCCTACGACCTGCTGATCTCGTTCCAGCAGATGTCGACCAACTGGCATGTCGACTATGAGGACAGCCGCAAGGCCGACGGGCTGATCCTGCTCGGCTATGGCGATTACGAGGTCTATCGCGCGCGGCTGGAGCAGCTGGTCGATCAGGGCACCCATTTCGTGCGCTGGGGATCGGTGCAGCATGACCAGCCGGGCATCACCATCGGCTGCGACAATGTCGAGGGCGGGCGCGAGGCCGCGCGCCACCTGATCGGACAGGGCCGCCGCCGTATCGCCTTCCTCGGCGAGGCGAGCGGGCGCTATCCCGAATTCCTCGATCGCTATCGCGGCTTCTGCCTCGCGCATGAGGAAGCCGGGCTGGTGCCCGACCCCGCGCTGCAGGCCGATGCGATCACCACCGAACAGGCCGGCCATGACGCGATGGCAGCACTAATCGCGCAGGGGCACCGCTTCGACGCGGTGTTCGCCGCCAGCGACCTGATCGCGATCGGCGCGATGCACGCGCTCGCCGAACGGGGCCTGAGCGTACCAGGCGACGTCGCGGTGGTGGGTTTCGACGACATCACCGCCGCCGGCCTCGCCAGCCCGCCGCTCACCACGGTGGTGCAGGACGCACGGCTGGCCGGCGCCACGCTGGTCGATACGCTGCTCGCCCAACTGCGCGGCGAGGCGCCACCCTGTACCACGTTGCCCGCGCGGCTGGTGGTGCGCAAATCCTCGGTCTCAGACGCGGCCCCGCGCTGATCCCCTCGACGGACAGAATCGAATGACGGGAGAAGGCATGGCGGAAAAGCCGCATCAGCGTTTCCGGGGCCTGTGGAACATCTCGTTCGGCTTCTTCGGCATCCAGACCGGGTTCGCGCTGCAGAACGCCAACGTCACGCGGATCTTCCAGTCGCTCGGCACCTCGATCGACGCGCTGCCGCTGCTGTGGATCGCGGCACCGATCACCGGCCTGCTGCTGCAGCCGCTGATCGGCCATTTCAGCGACCGCACCTGGGGCCGCCTCGGCCGTCGCCGGCCTTATTTCCTGGTGGGCGCGCTGTTCGCCACGATCGCGCTGCTGGCGATGCCGCTGGCGCCGGGCATCGCGGTGGCGGCGCTGCTGCTATGGCTGCTCGACGGATCGCTCAACGTCACGATGGAACCGTTCCGCGCCTTCGTCGGCGACATGCTGGCGCCGGCCCAGCGCACCGCCGGCTATGCCATGCAGACAGCCTTCATCGGCGCGGGCGCGGTAGCGGCCTCTTTGGCGCCAGCGCTGCTCAGCCACGTCTTCGGCGTGAGCAATACCGCGCCGGCGGGCATCGTGCCGCCGTCGGTGCGCCTCGCCTTCTGGATCGGCGCGGCGGTGCTGCTGGTGACAGTGCTCTACACGATCGTGACGACGCGCGAATATTCGCCCGAGGAGCTCGCCGCGTTCGACGGCGAAGCCGTGGCCGAGCGTGACAACGCCTCGCCGGTGACGCCGCGCGGTGGCCCGCTATGGCTCGCCGCCGGCATCGTCATCGGCGCCGGGGTCGCGATGCTGCACCTCGACCGACCTCTCTTCATTCTTGCCGGCGCGCTGGCCGGGTTCGGGATCGCGCAGATCCTGCACGGCATCGCCGTGCAGCGAGGGCGCGGCGACAACGCGCTGAGCCGCATCGTCACCGACCTCGCCACCATGCCCGAGGGGATGCGCAAGCTCGCGCTCGTGCAGTTCTGCACTTGGTCGGCGCTGTTCACGCTGTGGATCTACACCACGCCGGTGGTCGCGCTCGCCGCGTTCGGCGGCACCGATCCGGCGAGCCCGGCCTATGCCGAGGGCGCCGACTGGGTGGACGTGTTGTTCGCGGTCTACAACGGCGTGGCGGCGCTGGCGGCTTTCCTGCTGCCACTGCTCGCCGCGCGGATCGGGCGACGCGCCACGCATGTCGCCGCCCTGCTGTGCGGCGCCGGCGGCTTCGCGTTGATCCCGCTGATCCACCAGCCGATGGCGCTGATCGCACCGATGCTGCTGGTCGGCATCGCCTGGTCGTCGATCCTGACGATGCCCTACGCGATCCTCGCGGGGCTGCTGCCCCAGCGCAAGCTCGGCGTCTATATGGGGTTGTTCAACATCTTCGTGGTGCTGCCGCAGCTGCTGGTGTCGAGCGTGATGGGCGCGATCGGCCGGCATCTCTTCCCCGGCGATCCGCGTTGGACGCTGTTCGTGGGTGCCGGCACGCTCGTCGTCGCCGCGATCGCGATGACCCGGGTGTCGCAGGGCCGTCGCGAGCTTCTCGACGGCGTGTTGCCCTCGCCGATCCCCGCCGCCTAGGCGTCACGCCACCCAGTCGCGCCTCAGCGGCCGTGCCGCCAGCGCCATCAGCGCGCCAGCGAGCAGGTAAAGCGGCAGGCTCGCGAGCATCGAATAGCGCAGCGCCTCCACACCGAAGCGCGCGGTCAGATGATCGGAGAGCAGACCCAGCACCGTGCTGCCAGCGCCCAGCCCGATCAGATTGTTGATCAGCAGGAAGCTCGCCGAGGCGGTCGCGCGCATATGGTGCGGCACCAGATGCTGCACGGCGGTGATCACCGGCCCGAGCCACATATAGACGAGCGCCTGCGGCACGAGGATCAGCAGGAACGCCGCGGCGACCGAGTGCGCCAGCACCCCCGCCGCGAACAGCGGCACCGCCGCAACGAAGGCGACCGCCGGCACGCGGGCATAGGCGGCGCGGTCGACGCGACCCAGCCGGTCGCCCAACACACCGCCTGCGAGCATGCCGGCCACCCCGCCGATCAGCAGCAGGCCGCCGATGAAATAGGAGGTACCGATCAGATCGAGCTGGAAACTGCGTTTCATCATCGACGGCAGCCAGAAACCCAGCCCATAGCCCAGCATCGAGCTCACCGACGCACCGAAGGCGAGCAGCCAGAAGCTCGGCTTGCGCGCCAGGATGCCGAACACCCGGGCGACCGGCACGCGATCCGGATCGACAATCGTCGAGCGCGCGGGCTCGCGCACCACCAGCCGGAACAGCGGCGCCAGCAGCAGGCCCGCGACGCCGACAGCAATGAACGCGCTGCGCCAGTTCACTGCCGTCGCGATCTGCCCGCCGAGCAGCACGCCCGCTGCCGATCCCAGCGGGATGCCCAGCGAATAGATGGCCAGCGCGCGTGCCCGCCGATCGACCGGGAAGCTGTCCGCGATCACCGCATAGGAGGGCGCGACGCCGCCCGCCTCGCCGACGCCCACACCGATGCGGGCGGCGAACAGCTGGCTGAACCCCGTCGCCCAGCCGCACGCGGCGGTGAACGCGCTCCACACCGCGAGCGATATGGTGATCACCCAGGTCCGGCTGGTGCGATCGGCGATCCAGGCTAGCGGGATCGCGATCGTCGAATAGAGCAGCGCGAAGGCGAGGCCGCCCAGCGCACCGAGCTGCGCGTCGCTCAACAGCAGGTCGGCCTTGATCGCCGGCGCGAGGATGCCGATGATCTGCCGGTCGATGAAGTTGAAGCTGTAGACCAGCAACAACATGCCGAGCGTCACGGCGGCGCCAGTGGATCGTGTGTCACGCATGCTCATGCCCTGCCCTCCGCTCGGACCGGCCCCACGATAGACATGGTCTATCGGTTCCGTCGCCCAGAACTTCATGGGGACCAGAACTTCATGGGGAAGCGCCTGGAGTTCTGACGTGGCCGACCCGAGCATGGCCGCAATTTTTCGGGTGGGAAAACCCACCACCTTTCGGCGACCAATCCCGAATGATCGGAGCGATCCGCCTCGTCCGATCGCCGGGACCGCCCAGTCCATGCGCTTTCGGGCACTTGGCACGAGCCCTGCAATCATCCGTGGGAAGGGACGGCACCCCCGCCCCGCACCACGGAGCCCGAGCCATGCAGCACACCGAAGCCCACCAGCCCGTTGCGAAAAAGGAAAGCCTGCTCGGTATCTGCCAGTCGATCGGCGACGATTTCGGCTTCAATCCGGATATCCTCCGCGTCGCGTTGGCCTTTTCGCTGCTGGTCGACGCGAAGAGCACGATCATCGGCTATGCGCTCGCCGGTGTGGTGGTGCTGACAAGCCGGCTCGTGACCCGCCCGTCGCGGTGGTTGACCCGCGCCCCTGCGCGCAGCCTCGTCGACGCCTGACGGGCATGACCGGGGCGCATGCTACGCAGCATGCGCCCCGTCAGCTGCCGTGCAGCACCAGCACCGCGCCGCCGATCCCATAGCCTTCGCGCCACGCCGCCAGCGCGATGCGCCGGGTCCGGTTGCCTTCGTCGACCAGCAGGCGAACGTCGAGCCCCTCGACCCGGCCGCCGCCCATCACCTGCTCCAGCGCCGCGCTGACCGCGTCGCGGGAGGCGACCGCGAACAGATCGGTCACGCGCGATCCCTCCAGCCGCTCGGGCGCGATGCCGACGATCCGCGCGAAGCTTCCATCCACCTGCGCGATCGACGCGCGCACCGTCAGCCGCGCCGTGCCGATATTGCCATGTGCATCGAG
>DATGEV010000101.1:0-6186 GCA_035309885.1 Sphingomonas sp. | reverse complement strand
ATGATAAACCTCGATCATTTTGCGGGACGGGCCACTCGGGCCCGATCAGACCATTGCGTCCGAGGCCCCTTTTGTAGGCTCGATCAATTGGGGTGCGAATAGTTGGTGATCGGCAGACACTCTTCCGTGTAGCGACCGAATATGGGTGAGCCGTTCGCGTCTAGCGCATCAGCGCATCGGCCTCCGCGGAAAGTCGGGCAAATTCCGCACGCAGCCGGGGAGCGGCAAAATCCAGAAATGCGCGAACCTTCGGGACCGTGGTTCGACCATGCGGGGTCAGCAGGTGAACGGGCATCGGCGGCGACTCGGCATTCCGAAGCAGGATCTTCAGCGAACCTTCCTGCACGTGCTCGGCTACGTGATAGGTGTAGAGCCGCGTCACGCCGTGGCCTTCCACGACCGACGCCAGCGCTGCACGCACGCTGTTGACAACAAGCCGCGGCTTGAAGTGAATGGACCGCGCGACCGAGGTGCCGGCCATAGGGGGGAAGACCCAGGTGTCCTGCCCGAAATGAGTCGTGGTGATGATGCGATGCTTGAGGAGATCGGCAGGCTCATCAATGCGCGGATTCTCGTCGAGATATCGAGGCGATGCGACGATCACCCTTTTGACGTCTCCCCCGATCCGGACCGCAACCATCGAGGAATCCGGAAGGTCGCCGAGCCGAAGGGCGACGTCGATACCTTCTTCGACCAGGTTTGCGCTGCGATCGAGGAGGACCAGATTGACCGAGACGGCGGGAAATGCCTCGAGATAGGCGTCGATGATGGGGCGTAGGATCTGTTCGCCGCTGATGGGAGGGGCGGTGACCGTGAGGGTTCCTCGAGGAGCCGCGCGCTCACCAGCGACGCACATGTCGGCTTCTTCAAGATCCACAAGGACGCGCCGGCAGGCCGCGGCGTAGCGCGAACCGGCCTCGCTGAGCTTCATCGTGCGCGTCGTCCGGTGGAGGAGTTCGGCGCCGACATGCGCCTCCAAAAATGCGATCGCTCGACTTACGGCCGCCGGTGACCGACCGAGGCGGCGCCCCGCCCCGGCCAGGCTGCCTTCGTCCAAAGCGGCAACAAACACCCTCATCGCTTCGATGCGATCCATACTACTCGTCCACACTACGAAAGAAAGCTACCCGACAAGTGGCATTTCGCCCGAAATCTGCAAGTGTTGTTCCTGCATCGGCACTTTGCTCGCAAGCGCCGATGATCCCTCTCCTTGTTGGTCCTGATCAGGAACCGGCAAAGGGCGGACGCGAACGAGGTACAGGGGGGCCGCTGCGCGCCGCCTCGATCGTGGCGATGTCGATCCGGCGCATCTGCATCATCGCGTCCATGGCGCGCTCCGCGGCCGCGCGATCGGGGTCGTTGACAGCCGCGATCAACGCGCGCGGCACGATCTGCCAGGAGAGGCCCCATCGATCCTTGCACCGGCCGCACTGGCTCTCGCTGCCGCCATGGTGGAGGATCGCGTTCCAATAGCGATCGGTTTCCGCCTGGTCGTCGGTCAGCACCTGAAAGCTGACCGCCTCGTTGGGCCGGAAGCCCGGCCCGCCGTTGAGACCCAGGAAGGATTGACCGAGCAGGGTGAACTCGACGGTCAGCTCATTGCCCTGCTGGCCGCCGGAATAGTCGGATGCGGCCTCATGCGCTGGCCCCATCCGGCTATCGGGAAAGGTGACGGCATAGAATTCGGCGGCCTTGCGCGCCTCGCCATGGTCGAACCACAGGCAGGTGACGATCTTGCTCATCGCATGTCTCCTCTCGCGGGGTGGATCGGCGGGGGAGCTCAGGCCACCGCTTGATCGCGGAACACCGCCAGATGATCGGCCATGGCTCTTTGGTGTGCCGGCCGCGCTTCTCCACGGGCGACATAGGCGGCGAGGTTCGGGTGGGCGTCGAGCACGTCGGTGCGGCGCAGGCCCCCGAGCACCGAAACCATCATCAGGTCGCCGAAGGTGAAGGGGCCGCCGTCGAGCGTCTCCTTCTCGCCGAGTGCATCGGCCAGATCCTTGAGCCGCGTGTGGAGATCATCGAGCACCTTGGGCCGGCGCGAGCGGGACCAGTCGCGATCAGCCTCGAACACATCGACCACGGCAAGCTGCATCACCCAGGGCTCGACTGAGTTGAGTGCGGAGATCAGCCACTGGATCGCTCGGATACGTGCAGCCGGATCGGCCGGGACGAGCACGCCGTGCATCTCGCAGATGTGCAGCACGATTGCACCAGATTCGAAGATCTCGATTTTGTCGTCGCGATAGGTCGGGATCTGTCCGAAAGGCTGGAAGTGGCGGTGTGCCTGGCTCTTCACATAGACGCCGTCGACGAGATCGACGGCATAGGGCTGGCCGGCCTCCTCGAACGCCCAGCGGGCGCGGATGTCGCGGACAAAGCCGCGCGCGAACTCGGGCACCCATTTGAAGGCGGTAATGGTCGGGGTCATGGAACCTCTCCTCGCTGGCGTATGCTCAGGCGACTTCAGGCTGCGGCTGGTTCATCGCGGCCACCGCGGCGGTGACGTCCATCCACATCGGCTCGAAGACATGACCGTCCGGATCCTCGAACGACCGGCCGTACATGAAGCCATGATCCTGCGCTGGGCGAGGCTCCTTGCCGCCGGCTGCGAGCGCGGCCTCGGTGGTGGTATCGACGTCGGCCCGGCTGTCCCGGGACAGGCAGAGCAGCACTTCGCTGGTCTCGTGCGCGTCGGCGATCCGCTTGGCGGTGAAGGTCTGGTAGTAGGCGTGATCGAGGATCATAAAGCTGATCGTGTCGGACCACACCATCATCGCCGCCTGCGGCCCCTTGCAGATCGTCTCGTCCTTCACGCAACCGATCGCCTCGTAGAAGGCGACCGACTTCGCCACATCGGCGACCGGCAGGTTCACGAAGATCATCTTGGACATGTCGAACTCCCTCTCTCCGAATCGACACTTGCAAACCCTGCTCCAGATAGTTAGAAAAAACAACTATGAGGTCAGAAAAAATTGCCAAACCGCAAAAACGCTCAGAAAACCGCTGGTATGACGACGCGTGCGGCACGGCGCTGGCACTTGAATTTGTCGGTGAGCGCTGGTCGTTGCTGCTCATACGCGAGCTGATGTTCGGCCCGAGACGCTTCGGCGAGCTGAAGGCCAATCTGCCGGGCATCAGCTCCAATGTGCTAGCGCAGCGGCTCGATGGGCTGGAGGCGGCGGGGATCGTGTCTCGCCGGAAGTTGCCGTCCGCGATGTCCGTGCAGGTCTATGAACTGACCCCGTGGGGCTATGAGGCGGAGCCGATCCTCCAGGAAATGGGGCGCTGGGCCACGCGTTCGTGCCGTCACGATCCGACGCTGTTCCTGTCCCCGGCCTCGGCGATGATGTCTTTGCGGACGATGCTCGATCGCACGAAGGCCGCCGCCGAACGGATCACGATCGCCTTCCACTTTCCGACGGACCGCTTCGTGGGCGTGCTCGCCGATGGGGAGCTCCACATCCGGCGCGGTGAGAGCGATGCGGCTGATGCGACGTTTACGACGGATCCGACGACGTTTGCCGCCATCATCTATGCCAAGCTTCCTTTTCGTCAGAGCGAAGCCGAGGGGAAGCTGACGTTGGAGGGCGATCACGAGACGGCCAGTCGCTTCGTGGCGCTGTTTCACCTGCCCGCCAAGATCGCCGATTAACGCGCTCCGTTCTTGCCGCTCAGGGTTCGCATTGCTTCAGGGTCTGCGCCGCGGCATCGAAGGCGTTCCATGTCCTCTTGGCGAGACTGCCGCCCACGCTGCAGCGACGCACGCCAAGTGCTGCGAACGCGCCGACGCTGTCGTCATAATCATGGATGACGACGTTGACCGGCTTGGGCGCCACCGCGGCGACCAGCTCCGCCACCGCGCCGCGATCGAGGATGAAGGGCACGAACAGGCAATCGGCGCCGGCCTGCGCATAAGCCACGGCACGGGCGATGCTCTCCGTCGTGCTCATGCCGGGCACGCGGAAATTCTCGCTCCGGCCGATCAGCATCACCGTTGGATCGGCCGCGTCGATCGCGGCGCGGGCGGCGGCGATGCGATCGACCGCCAGGCCGAGATCATACATCGCGCTGCCCGACCAGTCCTCGATCGAGATGCCCGCCACGCCTGTCTCGACCGCCATCGCGACATGGGCCGCGACATCCTGTGGCGCATCGGCGAACCCGTTCTCGAAATCGGCGTTGACCGGCAGATCCGTCGCGGCAACCAGCATGCGCAGGTGGGCCAGCACCTCGTCGAGGGTCAGTTCGCCATCCTCCTTGCCGACGGCCCAGGCGGCACCCGCGCTGGTCGAGGCGATCGCCTTGAAGCCCCGTTGCGACAGACGGACGGTGCTGCCGGCGTCCCAGGCATTGGGGATGATGAAGAAGCCGCTTTCGTGCAGCTTGCGAAAGGTCGCGCGCTTTGCCGCAGTCGTCGCCATGGATTCTCTCCTCTCCGATCCCCGTCATCCTGATAGCGTTGCCGAGCCTCCGGACGCGAGCTTGAAGAATTGCCGTTCCTCGCGCCGGATGAACTGTTCGCGCTGGCTCAACGCATAATTTTCTTGGCCAAGCGGATCGGCCTTGAGCCGCGCGCGATAGGTTTCGTAGGCGGCGAGATCGGCGATGCTGTAGATGCCATAGGCGGTCGTCTTCGTGCCTTCGTGGGGTGCGAAATAGCCGATCAGATCGGCGCCGCATCGTGGGATCACCTTGTCCCAGTTGCGCGCATATTCCTCGAATGCGGTGAGCTTGTAGGGATCCAGCTCGTAGCGGATGATGCAGGTGATCATGGCGGGCTCCTTCCGTGGACCCGGTCCCGCCACAGGATCATGCCGCAATGTTTCGGCCGCTGCCGAAGCATCGCGGCAGGACATCGGCTATGATGGTGTGATGACCAGGCTCTCCTCACTCGCCGAGACCGGCGCGCTGATCGGCGAGCCGGCGCGCGCCGCGATGCTGGTGGCCCTGATGGACGGACGCTCGCTAACGGCAGGCGAACTGGCGAAGGTCGCCGGCGTTTCACCGCCAACGGCGAGCGGGCATCTCGCGCGTCTGGTCGAGGCAGGGATGCTCGCCGCGAGCAGCCAGGGGCGACACCGCTATTTCCGGCTCGGCTCCCCCGCCATCGCCACGATGATCGAGGGTATGATGGGGGTGGCGGGCCTGGTCGAAGCGACACGCGGCGGCAAGCCGATCATCACCGGTCCGAAGCGCGGGGCGTTGCGGCATGCGCGGATCTGCTACGATCATCTCGCTGGCGAGATTGCCGTCGGGATCGCGGATTCACTGGTGGCGTCGGGTTCTATCAACCTGACGCACGAAGGGGCCGCGATGACGATGGACGGTATCGCATTCCTGAACGGCCTCGGTCTCTATCTGCACGGTGGGTGTGCAGAGCGGCCGGGACAGCAGCACCGGCATCTCTTCGGTCGTCCTTGCATGGACTGGAGCGAACGGCGGCCGCATATCGCGGGGCAGATTGGTCGTGCGCTGCTGCAGCTATTGCTCGATCGCCACTGGCTTCGACGCGTCGAGGGCAGCCGCGAGGTGGACGTCACGCCGGCGGGCGCACGCGCGCTGGAACAGCATTTCGGAATCCGACAGGCCCCCCGATAACGGTGGAGGCAGCGTGCCGATCCGCGGCCCGCTCAGCGCCCGGGTGCGCTCGCTCGAGGTCGGAACATCGGCGCGTGCAAACATGGCGAACCAGCTTCCGCCTGCTCGGCAAATGTCTCTGAGGCACTTTTACGCGATCTTAAGGGCGGCGAACCAACATGTCAGCCCGATGGGACGGCCGGCATCATTCGTCCGGGCTTGCGTCTGGCGTTAGCGGGGGCTTTCCATGGCGATGGGCAGATCGATTCTCCTCGACAAACGAGGCAATGTTCTCGTTCTGGCGGCTCTTATGCTCCCGGTATTACTCGCCGTTCTCGGTCTCGGATTCGAGACCGCCAACTGGTACCAGGTCAGGCGCGCCATGCAGAACGCCGCCGATTCTGCCGCAGTCGCCGCCGCGTCAAATGCGGCGACCAGCTATATCGCCGAGGCCAGGGCCGTCAGTGGCCAATATGGTTTTCAGAATGGCGTCAACAACACTACCGTTACCGTCTCCAATTCGGCGGCATGTCCTGCCGGCGGCGCCAACTGTTACAGCGTCAGCATAACGCGGCCCGTTCCCCTGCTTTTGTCGAAGCTGGT
>DATGEV010000100.1:0-3520 GCA_035309885.1 Sphingomonas sp. | reverse complement strand
CATCGCGATGCCGCATCCGAACTTCGTGCCGGTCAGGCCCAGATTGTCACGGAGAACCCATAGCAGCGGCGTGTCGGCGTCGACGTCGACATGGCGGGTCTCGTCGTTGACGGTGATCGCATAGGCCATGGCCAATCCCCGATCGTTCCGAACGCGGCGCAAGATAGCAGAGCCGCGGCCATCGGCAATCCGGGAAGCGGGGAGCGATGTCGCGCTCCCCGGCAGGCGCTTATTCGGCGGCGGCGGTCAGTGCCTCGATCTGCGCGGCTGCGGCGATGATCTCATAGGAGCGTCGCCGCGCAGCGGGATCGAAGATATCGGACACGATCATCAGTTCGTCGGCGCCGGTTTCCGCCACCAGTGCCACGATTCCCTCGGCGACGGTAGCAGGCGCTCCCACGATCGAGCGCGACAGGAAGCCCTGCGCCTGCGCGCGCTCCATGTCGTTCCAATAGGCGTTGATATTGTCGATCGGCGGTTTGCTGAGGCCGCGCGCGCCGCGGAACAGGTCGGTGACCGACATCTGCTGCGTGGTCGCCAGCCGACGCGCCTCGGCGTCGGTATCGGCGGCGATGATGTTGACGCCGATCATCGCGTGCGGCTGGGCGAGCTGTGCCGAGGGACGGAAACGTTCGCGGTAGATCCGCAACGCCGGCAGCAGCTGAGCCGGCGCGAAATGCGAGGCGAAGGCGTAGGGCAGGCCCAGCTCGGCCGCTAGCTGGGCGCCGAACAAGCTCGATCCCAGGATCCACAGCGGCACTTCCGTACCGGCGCCGGGTACGGCACGGACGCGCTGGTTTTCGCCCGACGGGGCGAGCAGCGCCTGCAGCTCCAGCACGTCCTGCGGGAAATTCTCGGCGACTGCAGGATCGCGGCGGAGCGCGCGCAGCGTCAGCTGGTCGGTGCCTGGCGCACGGCCGAGGCCCAAGTCGATTCGGCCGGGGAAGAGCGTCTCCAGCGTACCGAACTGCTCGGCGATCACCAGCGGCGAATGATTGGGCAGCATGATGCCGCCGGCGCCGACGCGGATGCGCTGCGTGCCGGCCGCGATATGGCCGATCACCACCGAGGTCGCCGCCGAGGCGATGCCCGGCATATTGTGATGCTCGGCCACCCAGAATCGCGTGTAGCCCAGCGTCTCGACATAAGCGGCGAGGTCGCGCGTCGCGTCGAGGGCGGTACGGATGTCGCTGCCCTGCCGGACGCGGACCAGATCGAGAACGGAAATCAGGGCCATGCAATCCTCCGGTCCTTTATCTAGGAAGCGGACTCTGGGATGTAAGGCCGGGGAAAAGAAGACCGGCCAGGAGAGAGCGATGCCCCTGTACGAGATCGATGGACTGCGCCCCTCCTTGCCCGAGGATGGATCGAGCTGGGTCGCGCCCTCGGCGGACGTGATCGGCGATGCCCGACTGGGGCGCGAGGTGGGCATCTGGTTCGGCGCGGTGATCCGCGCGGACAACACGCCGATCCTCGTCGGCGATCGCACCAACATCCAGGAAGGCGCGATGCTGCATTCCGATCCGGACAGCCCGCTGACCGTGGGCGAGGAGTGCACCGTCGGTCACCATGCGATCCTGCACGGTTGCACGATCGGCAATCGTGTACTGGTCGGCATGGGCGCGATGGTGCTCAACGATGCGGTGATCGGCGACGGCTGCCTGATCGGTGCAGGTGCGCTCGTCACCGAGGGCAAGACGTTCCCGCCGGGCAGCCTGGTCCTTGGAGCGCCAGCGCGGGCGGTGCGGACGCTGGGCGACGAGGCGGCCGCCGCGCTCAAGGCGTCGGCGGAGCATTATGCCCGGCGGCAACAGCGCTATGCCACCGGGCTCAAGCGTATAGACTAATCCTCGATCGCGAAGTGCAGCCCGGCCTTGGCCTCCAGCCGGTCGATCAGGGGTTGCCCCAGCGCGGCGCCGGGCGTCCAGATGCCGCCGGGTAGGCGGTCGCGCGGGGTCTCGCGCAGCAGGAAGGCGGTTTCGGAGAGGATCTTGCAGGTCGATCCATAGCCCGGATCGCGATCGCCCTTCACCGAGGCGCGTAGCGTGCGGCCGTCGCCGCTCTCGCCCACAAACAGCAGGTCGTAGAAGCCCGCCTCGCGCTCCTCGGGAGTCGGACCCTCGCCGGGCTGGAGCGGCCGCCCGCCCATGCCGCGCTGCGCGGCGAGCGCTTCGGCCGTCTGGCGCCCCTGCTCGCCGGGGCCGGTCATCAGCATCTCGTCATAGCGGAAGTCCTGCCCATAGGGATGGCCGAGCAGGAAGTTGGTGCGGTGGACGTTCTTGGTGTTGATCGGCGCCATCATGAAGGGCGTGACCCAGCTGCCGGTCGCCGGATCCTCGCGCGGCTTTCGGTCCTCGGGCTGGGTGGGGCCCTCAAAGCCGGGGGTCAGCGAGAAGGGATCGAGGATGCGCGCCAGCACGGCAGGATCGCGCGCCGCTGCGGCGGTGGCCCCGGCGCTGGCCGCGGTGCCGCCCGAGAAGGTGCCGCGCATCTCCCGCACGCGGCCGTGGACTTGGGCAAGCGGCGCGCCGAAGCGCTCGACCGCACGATCCTGAAGGAAGCGCACGCCGAGATCGAAGGGGATCGAATCGAAGCCGCTCGAAAACAGGATGCGCGCGCCCGAGGCTTGGGCTGCGGCGTGATGGGCGGGGATCATCTCGGCCATCCAGGCGGGCTCGCCGCACAAATCGAGATAGTCGGTGCCTGCCGCCGCACAGGCGGCGACGAGGTCGCTGCCATAGAGCTGGTAGGGGCCGGCCGCGGTGATGACCATCGCGCTGCTCTCGGCCATTGCGCGGATCGAAGCCGGATCGGAAGAGTCGGCGAGGATCAGCGGCAGGTCGGCGGGTGCGCCGATCGCATCGCGCACCGCGGCGAGCTTCTCGGCGCTTCGGCCAGCGATCGCCCAGCGGAACCCGTCCCGCGGTTGATGGGCCTGGATATAGTCGGCGACCAGCTGCCCGGTATAGCCCGTGGCGCCGTAGAGGATGAGGTCGAACGCGCGCGATCCGGTACCGGTCATGGAGACCCTCCTGTCTGTGGCCCTCGGGATGGGGCCGCTCGTGTCGCGGCCATCCTTTCATGCGCCGCGCCCGACGGCAATTGAGTGGCATCGGAAAACCGAACGAGCCCGTCAGTTGTCGTCGGGCGCCCCGTCGTCGTGATTGGAATCGTCTTCGTCGTCGGGCTTGCGGGGGTGGGCGGAGATGCCGAGCCCATCATGGCCGAAATCGAGGCCGAAGGTCATGTTGCTGATCGTCGCGGACGCGGCCGGCAGCAGCGCGTCCGGGTCGACCGCCTCGGGCACCTTCACGCCCAGCGGAGTGGCGCCGGTCGCCTGCACCATGAAGTTGCGCCAGATTCGTGCAGGCAGACCACCGCCGGCCATGCCGGGCAGGGGATGATTGTCGTCGCGCCCGATCCACACCGCAGTCACGAGCCCGCCGGAGAAGCCCACGAAGATCGCGTCGCGGCTACCCTGGCTGGTGCCGGTCTTGCCATAGACGGGCGCGCTCAGCGC
>DATGEV010000099.1:0-2581 GCA_035309885.1 Sphingomonas sp. | reverse complement strand
CGCCAGCGTGAACAGCGCCAGCAGCACCAGCTCATAGGTGTGCAGCGCCGACGCGACGAGCACGATCAGGCAGCCGGCGATCATTACGCCCAGCGCCGCCAGGATCGTCCGGCTCGCGCCCAGCCGCGACAGCACCGCGGCCGCCGGCAGCGAGAAGATGCCATAGGCCAGAAAGAAAGCGAACTGGGTGAGCATCGCCTCGGCCGTGCTGAGCCGGTAGATGCCGCGCAGTGCGGCGATCAGCGGATCATTGTTCGACGTGATGAAGCCCCACGCGAAGAACAGGCAGGTCACGGTAATGAACGCAGGCAAGGCCCCTGCCACGGGCGACCGTCTGTGCATCTCTTCTCCTGTCCGTTCGGGCTCGGGCGCGTTCGGCACCATCCATTGAGCCGAGTTGCGCAGGCGATGACGCCGCTGTCAATTCCCGGATCAGCTCGGCCTGCGAACGGGGCCGGTGGATCCGCGCACGACGAGCTGGAAGGGCAGCATCAGATGCGGCGGCGCTTCCTCTTCCTCAATGACCGCGAGCAGCGCGCCGGTCGCCTCGCGCGCCATGTCGCGGATTGGCTGATGGATCGTGGTGAGGCGCGGCCACACCACCGAGGCGATGTTGCTGTCGTCGAAGCCGACGACCGAGAGATCGCCCGGCACGTTGACGCCTGCCTCGTAGGCGGCGTTGAGCACGCCCGCGGCCATATCGTCATTGCTTGCGAAGATCGCGGTGGGACGATCGGCCAGGCCGAGCAGCTGCCGCCCCGCCTCGAACCCCGAGGCGAAGGTATAGGCGCCCTGCGCCTCCAGCACCGGATCGACCGGCAGGCCGTGCGCCTCCAGCCCGGCGCGATAGCCTTCCAGTCGCGCCGCCGCCGAGGCGTGCGAGGGATCGCCGCGCACGATACCGATGCGACGGTGGCCCAGCTCCACCAGATGATCGATCACCGCGCGCGCGGCGCTGCGATCGTCCATCGCGACGTCGGGAGCATGGCTGCCACCGCTGGACGGGGCGATGCGCGAATACGGCAGGCCGCATGCCTCGAGCTCCGCCACCGTCGCCGCATCGTCGCACAGTGGCGGGGCGAGCACGACGCCGTCGAGGCCCGATGCGCGCGCCAGCGCCTGCATCTTGCCGGATGCCGCCGCCGCATCGGTGAAGGGCAGCACCAGCAGCCTATACCGCTCGCCCTGAAGGCGATCGAGCGCGCCAGTCTGCAGATCCACCACATAGTTGGGGCTGGGGTTTTCGTAGGCGAGCCCAATCAGAAAAGATCGCCGTCCCGCCAGGCTGCGCGCCGCAACATTGGGATGATAATCCAGCGCATGCGCCGCGGTCAGCACCCGATCGCGAGTGGCCGGCCGAACATTGGGCTCGTCGTTGAAGACGCGCGAAACCGTCTTGATCGACACACCGGCGGCATCGGCGACATCCGTGATGGTCGAATGCCGCGTCGCTTGCTTCCTGGCCACTCGCGTCCCCGCTTTACCTCACCTGGACGCCAGTTAGACCGGTCGGGGTGACGCAGGCAAGCGCCGGGCTCCACGCGGTGGCGGCAGAGGCGCGCCGGCATAGGCGGCGGCGATCAGGGCAACCACGTCACGGGCTTCCACCGGGTCGACCGGAACGGGTCCGCCAGATCGGATCGCAGCCGCCAGCCGGCGGTAGAAACCGCAGGGATCGACCGCAGCAACCGGCGCCGGCGTCCGCTCTCCGTCACGCGTGGCGCGGAAGGCCGGCACCGGCGGCAGACCCTCGACAAAGTCCCGTTCCGACGGAGAACGCCCCGCCCGCAGCGCTGCTTCGGCCGGATCGAGCCCTTCGGTCCACCAGCTCCCACCCTTGCCGTGCAACGCCATGCGCGGGCGCGTCGCCGCGACCAGCGTGGAGGCCGACAGGATCGCCCGGCGCGCGCCATAATGAAGGGTCAGCGCGAAATAATCATCGGCCCCTGCCCCGGCCCGCTGCGTGGCGACGTCCGCGACCATCGCGTCCGGCCAGCCGAACAGCGCCAGCGCCTGGTCGACCAGATGCGGCCCCAGATCCCATAGCAGCCCCGCGCCCGGCCGCGGCGTGTTGCGCCACACCGCCGCCGCCGCCGGCCGGAAGCGATCCCAGCGCGCTTCGAAGAGTGCCGGCTCGCCGACCCCGCCGCTGGTGACGATGTCCATCACTTCGAGGAAATCCGTGTCCCAGCGGCGGTTATGATAGACGCTGAACACGCGACCGGACGCCTCGGCCAGATCGATCAGCCGGTCGCATTCGGCGACGCTCGGCGCCATCGGCTTGTCGATCACGACATGGCGGCCCGCCCGCAACGCCGCCTCGGCGTGGGTGGCGTGAAGATCGTTGGGCGTCACCACCACGACCAGCTCCACCTCCTCGATCGCGAGCAGCGCTTCGATGTCGGCCACCACCAGCGGCCGGTCGCGCCGCTCGGCGGCTTCGGCGCGCGAGGTCATCACCCCGGCGATGCGATAGTCCGGAAGCGCCTCGATCACCGGCGCGTGGAGGACGGCGCCGGCGAGGCCATAGCCCACCAGCCCGACCCCGATCGGGGAGGATGTTGTCATGCCCGCAGTTGGC
>DATGEV010000098.1:0-12150 GCA_035309885.1 Sphingomonas sp. | reverse complement strand
CGACTTCATCGATTTCCTGCCCGCGGACAACCGTACCGGCGTGCCTGAGCGGCCGTCCGACGATCCGTGGGACCGCCTGGAGTCCAGCCTCGACACGCTGATCCCGGCCTCGGCCAACATCCCCTACGACATGCACGAGCTGATCCAGAAGACAGTCGACGAGGGCGACTTCTTCGAGATCCAGCCCGCGCACGCCGCCAACATCATCACCGGCTTCGGCCGGATCGAGGGCCGCACCGTCGGCATCGTCGCCAACCAGCCGATGGTGCTGGCGGGCGTGCTGGACATCGCCTCCTCGCGCAAGGCGGCGCGCTTCGTGCGCTTCTGTGACGCGTTCGAGATCCCGATCGTCACCTTCGTCGACGTGCCCGGCTTCCTGCCCGGCACCGCGCAGGAGCATAACGGCATCATCAAGCATGGCGCCAAGCTGCTCTTCGCCTATGCCGAGGCGACGGTGCCCAAGATCACGGTCATCACCCGCAAGGCCTATGGCGGCGCCTATGACGTCATGGCCTCCAAGCATCTGCGGGGCGACCTCAACTATGCCTGGCCCACCGCCGAGATCGCGGTGATGGGCGCCAAGGGTGCGGTTGAGATCATCTTCCGGCAGGAAGCCAAGGACGCGCAAAAGCTCGCGGCGCGCACCGCCGAATATGAGGCGCGCTTTGCCAATCCGTTCGTGGCGGCGTCGAAGGGTTTTATCGACGAGATCATCATGCCGCATTCCACGCGCCGCCGCGTCGCGCTCGGCCTTCGCAAGCTCCGTCACAAGAGCCTCGAAAATCCGTGGAAGAAGCACGACAATATTCCCCTGTGAGGACTTTCTGACATGACTGCCGATCCCGTCGTCATCCTCTCCTACGCCCGCACGCCGATGGGCAGCTTCCAGGGCAGCCTGTCCGGTGCGAGCGCCATCGATCTCGGTGCGACTGCGATCCGTGCCGCTGTCGAGCGCGCCGGTGTGGCGCCCGAGAAGGTCGATCGCGCGTATATGGGCTGCGTGCTGCCCGCCGGCCTCGGACAGGCGCCGGCGCGTCAGGCGGCGATCCACGGTGGCCTTCCGCAGTCGACCGAGGCGGTGACCGTCAACAAGATGTGCGGTTCGGGCATGATGGCGGCGATGATGGCGGCCGACGCGCTCGCCGCCGGCTCGGCCGACCTGATTGTCGCGGGCGGCATGGAGAGCATGACCAACGCGCCCTTCCTGATGAAGAAGCACCGCGCCGGTGCCCGCATCGGCCATGACGTGATCTACGATCACATGATGCTCGACGGGCTGGAGGACGCCTATGAGCCCGGCCGCGCGATGGGCACCTTCGCCGAAGACACCGCGACCGATTACCAGTTCACCCGCAGCGCGCAGGACGATTACGCGATCGCCTCGTTGACCCGCGCGCAGGAAGCGCAGCGCTCGGGCGGCTTCGATGCCGAGATCACGCCGGTGACGGTCAAAACCCGCAAGGGCGACGTGGTCGTCGACAAGGACGAGCAGCCGCTGAAGGGCGATCCGGCCAAGATCCCGTCGCTCAAGCCGGCGTTCGCCAAGGATGGCACGATCACCGCCGCCAACGCCTCGTCGATTTCCGACGGTGCGGCTGCGCTGCTGATGGCACGCGCGTCCGTCGCCAATAATCTCGGTGCCAAGCCGGTGGCGATCGTGGTGGCACACGCCGCTCATGCCCGTGCCCCGGCGCAGTTCACCACCGCCCCGGTCGGCGCGATCACCAAGGTGCTCGAAAAGGCTGGATGGTCGGTTGGCGACGTCGATCTGTTCGAGGTCAACGAGGCCTTCGCCTGCGTCACGATGGTGGCGATGCACGATCTCGGCATCCCGCACGACAAGGTGAACGTGAATGGCGGCGCGACCGCGCTCGGCCACCCGATCGGCGCATCGGGCGCGCGCATCCTCGCGACGCTGATCGCTGCGCTCCAGAAGCGCGGGCTCAAGCGCGGCGTGGCATCGCTCTGCATCGGCGGCGGCGAGGCGACGGCGATGGCGGTGGAGCTGGTCTGATGAAGCTGGGGCGCCTCAATCATGTCGGCGTGGCGACGCCATCGATCGAGCAGTCGATCGCCTTCTACCGCGACGTGATGGGCGCCGAGGTGATCCACGAGCCGTTCGACATGCCCACGCAGGGCGTGAAGGTGTGCTTCGTGGATGCTCCCAACTTCCAGGTCGAACTGATTGAGCCGCTGGGTGAAAATTCGCCGATCCACGGATTCCTCGCCAAGAACCCGGCGGGCGGGCAGCATCATATGTGCTATGAGGTGCCCGACATCCACGACGCCAAGGCCTGGTTCGAGGGCAAGGGCGCCAAGGTGCTGGGCGAGCCTCGCATCGGGGCGCACGGCACCCCGATCTTCTTCGTCCACCCCAAGGATATGGGCGGCGTTCTGACCGAGATCATGGAGACCCCCCGTGGCGACCACTGACGACTGGAAGGCGCTGTCCGACAAGGAGGTCAAGGGCAAGGATCTCACCTGGCACACGCCCGAAGGGATCGACGTCAAGCCGCTCTACACGGCCGAGGATGTGGCGGACATCGATCCGGGCCTGCCCGGCTTCGCGCCCTTCACGCGCGGCGTGCGTGCGTCGATGTATGCCGGGCGCCCGTGGACGATCCGCCAATATGCGGGCTTCTCGACGGCGGAAGAATCCAACGCCTTCTACCGCCGCAACCTCGCGGCCGGGCAGAAGGGGCTTTCGGTCGCCTTCGATCTCGCCACCCACCGCGGCTATGACAGCGACCATCCGCGCGTGACCGGCGACGTCGGCAAGGCGGGCGTCGCGATCGACAGCGTCGAGGACATGAAGATCCTGTTCGACGGCATCCCGCTCGGCGAGATGTCGGTCTCGATGACGATGAACGGCGCGGTGATCCCGATCCTCGCCTTCTTCATCGTCGCCGGCGAGGAGCAGGGCGTTCCTCAGGAGAGGCTGGATGGCACTATCCAGAACGACATCCTGAAGGAGTTCATGGTCCGCAACACCTATATCTACCCGCCCGAGCCGTCGATGCGGATCATCTCCGACATCATCGGATATACCTCGGCCAACATGCCGAAATTCAACAGCATTTCGATCTCCGGCTACCATATGCAGGAAGCCGGGGCGACGCAGTTGCAGGAACTCGCCTTCACGATCGCGGACGGCAAGGAATATGCCCGCGCGGCGATGGCCTCGGGGCTCGACCTCGACAAGTTCGCAGGCCGTCTGAGCTTCTTCTTCGCGATCGGCATGAACTTCTTCATGGAGGTCGCCAAGCTCCGCGCCGCGCGCAAGCTGTGGCACCGGGTGATGACCGATCTCGGCGCCAAGGACGAGCGCTCGAAGATGCTGCGCACCCACTGCCAGACGTCGGGCGTGTCGCTCACCGAGCAGGATCCGTACAACAACGTCATCCGCACCACGATCGAGGCGATGGCAGCGATGCTGGGCGGCACCCAGAGCCTCCATACCAACGCCCTCGACGAAGCCATTGCTTTGCCGACCGATTTCTCCGCCCGGATCGCGCGCAACACGCAGATCGTGATCCAGGAAGAGACGGGGATGACCAAGGTGGTCGATCCCCTGGGCGGCTCCTATTATATCGAGGCGCTGACCCAGGAACTCTACGACAAGGCCTGGGAGATCATCGAGAAGGTCGAGGCCGAGGGCGGCATGGCGAAGGCCGTCGCCGCTGGCTGGCCCAAGGCGATGATCGAGGAGGCGTCTGCCGCGCGTGCCGCGCGCGTCGACCGCGGCGAGGACGTGATCGTCGGCGTCAACAAATACCGGCTCAAGGAAGAGGATGCGATCGACATCCTCGATGTCGACAACCACAAGGTCCGCGCCGGCCAGATCGCCCGCATCCAGACGATGAAGGCGGCTCGCGACGAGGCGAAGTGCCGGGCGGCGCTCGATGCGCTGCGCGAGGGCGCGAAGGGGAGCGCGAACCTGCTCGGCCTCGCCGTCGAATGCGCCCGCCAGCGCGCGACGCTCGGCGAAATTTCCTCCGCGATGGAAGAGGTGTTCGGCCGCTACGGTACCACGCCGACGCCGGTGAAGGGCGTCTATGGCGGCGCCTATGGTGACGATCCGCGTTGGCAGGGGCTGGTCGAGGGCGTATCGGCGGTTGCCCGCCGCAAGGGCCGCAACCCCAAGATGTTCGTCGCCAAGATGGGGCAGGACGGGCATGATCGCGGCGCCAATCTCGTCAGCTCGGCGTTCGGTGATCTTGGCTTCGACATCGTCGCGGGCCCGCTGTTCCAGACCCCGCAGGAAGCCGTCGACATGGCGCTAGCCGAGGATGTCGACGTGGTCGGCGCCTCCAGCCTCGCGGCGGGCCACAAGACGCTGATCCCGGAGCTGATCAACCTGCTCCGCGAGAGGGGGCGCTCCGACATCAAGGTCATCGCGGGTGGCGTTATTCCCGCGCAGGACTATCAGGCGCTTTACGACGCAGGGGTTTCGGCGATCTTCGGACCGGGAACGAATCTTGCGGATGCCGCCGCGGAGGTGTTGAAGCTCCTCGGTCACAACATGCCCCCTTCCGAGAAAGCTGCCTGAGATGCGTACCGACTGGACCCGCGACGAGATCGCCGAGCTCTTCGACCTGCCCTTCCTCGATCTGGTGGCGCGTGCGCATGACGTGCATGTCCGCCATCATCCCGAGAATGAGGTGCAGCTCTCGACGCTCCTGTCGATCAAGACCGGCGGCTGCGCGGAGGATTGCGGCTATTGCAGCCAGTCCGCCTCGGCCGACAGCGGGCTCAAGGCCGAGAAGCTGATGGATGCCGACGCGGTGGTCGCGGCTGCGGCCGAGGCTAAGGCGGCGGGTTCGGGCCGCTTCTGCATGGGCGCCGCCTGGCGCGAGCCCAAGGAGCGCGACATGCCCGCGCTCATCGACATGGTGAGCCGCGTGAAGGCGCTCGGGCTTGAGACCTGCATGACGCTCGGCATGCTCGAAGGCGATCAGGCGCAGCGGCTCGCCGATGCCGGCCTCGATTACTACAACCACAATATCGATACTTCGCCGGAGAATTACGGCAACGTCATCACCACGCGCACCTTCCAGGATCGCCTCGATACGCTGGAGCGCGTTCGTCAGGCGGGCATGAACGTGTGCTGCGGCGGCATCCTCGGCATGGGCGAGAGTCGCACCGATCGCGTCGGCTTTCTCCATGCGCTGGCGACGCTCCCCGAGCATCCCGGCAGCGTGCCATTGAACGCGCTGGTACCGATCGAAGGCACGGTGCTGGGTGATCTGCTGAAGGACGTACCCTCGGCGCGGATCGACGACATCGAGTTCGTCCGCACCGTCGCCGTCGCGCGGATCATCATGCCGGAGAGCATGGTGCGCCTGTCCGCCGGGCGTGAGAGCATGTCGGATGCGACGCAGGCGCTGTGCTTCCTGGCCGGCGCGAACTCGATCTTCACCGGCGACAAGCTGCTGACCACCGGCAATGCGGGCGGCGGCAAGGATGCGGCCCTGTTCGACAAGCTCGGCATCGTGCCGATGCAGGGCGAGACGACGACCCACGAACACGCCGTCGCGGCGGAGTAAGCATGGGCCGGGGTGACGAGAAAGATCACGAAAGGGAGCGGATGTTCGAGAAGATCCTGATCGCCAATCGCGGCGAGATCGCCTGCCGCGTCATCCGCACCGCGCGGAAGATGGGGATCAAGACGGTCGCAGTCTATTCGGACGCCGACGCGCTCGCCCCGCATGTCCAGATGGCCGACGAGGCGGTGCGCCTCGGGCCGCCGCCGGCGTCGGAAAGCTATCTGCTGGCCGATGCGATTATCCAGGCG
The DNA here is from genome assembly GCA_035309885.1 of Sphingomonas sp. Classification (GTDB taxonomy): domain Bacteria; phylum Pseudomonadota; class Alphaproteobacteria; order Sphingomonadales; family Sphingomonadaceae; genus Solisphingomonas. The sequence continues at coordinate 6,356 of DATGEV010000098.1, read as the reverse complement.
TGTAAGGCCACTGGCGCGCAGGCCGTGCACCCCGGCTACGGCTTCCTCTCCGAGCGGGAGTCCTTTGCCAAAGCCCTGAAAGAGGCCGGTATCGCCTTCATCGGCCCGCCGGCCAACGCGATCGCCGCGATGGGCGACAAGATCGAATCCAAGAAGCTTGCCAAGGCGGCCGGCGTCAACGTCGTCCCCGGCTTCCTCGGCGAGATCGCGACCACCGAAGATGCGGTGAAGATCGCGTCGGACATCGGCTATCCGGTGATGATGAAGGCCTCGGCCGGCGGCGGCGGCAAGGGAATGCGCCTTGCCTGGTCCGAGCAGGACGTGCGCGAAGGCTTCGAGGCGACCAAGCGCGAAGGTCTCGCCAGCTTCGGCGATGACCGCGTGTTCATCGAGAAGTTCATCGAGAGCCCGCGCCACATCGAGATCCAGGTGCTGGGCGACCAGCATGGCAACATCGTCTATCTGGGCGAGCGCGAATGCTCGATCCAGCGCCGCCACCAGAAGGTGGTCGAGGAGGCGCCGTCGCCCTTCGTCACGCCCGAGATGCGCAAGGCGATGGGCGAGCAGGCAGTCGCGCTGGCTCGCGCCGTTGGCTATTATTCCGCCGGCACCGTAGAGTTGATCGTCTCGGGCGCCGACAAGACCGGGCAGGGCTTCTACTTCCTCGAAATGAACACCCGGCTCCAGGTCGAGCATCCCGTCACCGAGGAGATCACCGGGCTCGATCTCGTCGAGCAGATGATCCGCGTCGCCGCCGGCGAGAAGCTCGCCTTCGCGCAGGACGAGGTGAAGCTGAACGGCTGGGCGATGGAAAGCCGTGTCTATGCCGAGGATCCGTACCGTAACTTCCTGCCCTCGACCGGTCGCCTGACCCGCTATCGTCCTCCGGCCGCCAGCCGCGCCACCGATGCGGTCGTCCGCGTCGACACCGGCGTGGCCGAGGGGGGCGAGGTGTCGATGTTCTACGATCCGATGATCGCCAAGCTCGTCACCTGGGCGCCGACCCGCGAGGAAGCGATCGACCTGCAGATCGGTGCGATCGACAAATATGAGATCGCCGGCGTCGGCACGAACCTCGATTTCCTCTCGGCGCTGGCGCAGCATCCGCGCTTCCGTTTGGGCAACATCACCACCGGCTTCATCGCCGAGGAATATCCCGAAGGCTTCCACGGCGCCCCGGAAACCGAGGCGACGACCCGCGCCGTCGCCGCCGTCGCCGCCGCGATCGCCCGGATCGATGCGGCGCGTGCGCTCCACATCGACGGCCAGCTCGGCACGCCGCTGGACGCCTCTTCGCACTGGATCGTCCGCATCGACGGCACCGAGCATGAGGTGACGCTCGAAACCGATGCCGCCGAGATCGACGGGACGAGCGCCAGCCTGACGCTTGGCTATCGCCCCGGCGCGACGCTGGTCGAGGCGGAGGTGGGCGGCGAACCCGTCACTCTCCGCATCGCCCGCAAGCGCGGCCACATGGTCATCACCACCGCCGGGCGGGTGCGCAAGGTGCAGGTGATGCGGCCGACCGTCGCGGCGCTCCGCCATCACATGATCGAGAAGCCGGCGCCCGATATGTCGCGCTTCCTCGTCTCGCCTATGCCGGGGCTGCTGACGCGGCTGCTGGTCGCGGAGGGCGAGAAGGTCGAAGCCGGCCAGCCGCTCGCCACGGTCGAGGCGATGAAGATGGAGAACATGCTCCGCGCCGAGAAGAGCGCCACCGTGGCGAAGGTCGCGGCGGACGTCGGTGCCAGCCTCGCCATCGATCAGGTCATCCTCGAGTTCGAATGAGGCGTCCCGTCCGCTCCGCCGTTTTGCGCGGGGCGGACGAAACCCTGCTCAACGCTCTGGTATCGTAACGAAAGCCGGGTAGGAAGGACGCCATGACCGAGCCTGCCCGCGTTCATCTCATCGCTGCCGCGCGTCCCAATTTCATGAAGGTCGCGCCGCTCTGGCACGCGCTCAGCGCCGCGCCGGACTTTGCGCCGACGCTGATCCACACCGGCCAGCATTACGACGCGAATATGTCCGATGCGATCTTCACGGACCTCGCCCTGCCCGAGCCTGACCACCATCTCGGCGTCGGATCGGGCAGCCATGCCGAGCAGACCGGCCGGGTGATGATCGCCTATGAAGCGGTGGCGCAGGCCGAGCGGCCCGACTGGCTGGTGGTCGTCGGCGATGTGAACTCGACGCTCGCCTGCGCGCTGGTTGGCGCCAAGCTGCGCATTCCGGTGGTGCATCTGGAGGCGGGCCTGCGCAGCCGCGATCGCGACATGCCCGAGGAGATCAACCGCCTCGCCACCGACGCGATCGCAGACGTGCTGTGGACGCCCTCGGCCGATGGCGACGAGAATCTGCTGGCGGAGGGTATCCCGGCGGCGCGCATCGCCAATGTCGGCAACATCATGATGGACAGCTTCGAGCTGGTCCGTCCGAAGATCGAGGCGACCGCGGAACCGGGCGCGCTGGGTTTGCCCGAGCGCTATGGCGTGGTGACGCTGCACCGTCCGTCCAACGTTGACGATTCCGTCGCGCTCGCGGCATTGGTGGAGGCGCTGCTGGACGTGCAGCGCCGGCTGCCGCTGGTTTTCCCGGTCCATCCGCGCACGGCACAGCGATTGGCAGCGGCAGGGCTTGACGCGAAGCTGGAGGCCGGCGGCGTCCGGCTGGTCGGCCCCTTGCCCTATGTGCGCTTCATGAGCCTGGTGGCGGGGGCGACGGCGGCGATCACCGATTCGGGTGGTATCCAGGAGGAGACCACCTATCTCGGCATTCCCTGTCTGACGTTGCGCGAGAATACAGAGCGGCCGATCACGATCACGCACGGAACCAACCGGCTGGTGCGTGCGGCCAATCTGGCGACGGCGCTCGATGAAGCGCTGGGGACGCCGCGTGCCAAACGGGCGCGGCCGAAACATTGGGATGGGCGAACCGCCGAACGTTGCGTCGCCGATCTGAGGAGACGCAGTGCATGAGCGGCGAGGTTCTGACGATCATCGAAGGCGGGGCGGGGCGGATCCGGCTTAACCGGCCGCGCGCCATCCATGCGTTGACCACGGCCATGTGCACCGCGATGCTCGAGGCGCTGCAGGGCTGGCGCGCCGATCCGCAAGTCGAGATCGTGTTGATCGACCATGCCGAGGGGCGTGGCTTCTGCGCGGGCGGCGACGTGGTGCAGGCCTCGACCGATGCAGTGGCGGCGCGGGCGTTCTTCCATGAGGAATATCGCCTCAACCATCTGCTCTTCACTTATGCCAAGCCGACCGTGGCGTTCATGGACGGCGTGACGATGGGCGGCGGCGTCGGCATCTCGCAGCCGGCCCGCTATCGCATCGCCACCGAGAACACGCTGTTCGCGATGCCGGAGACCGGCATCGGCCTGTTCCCGGACGTTGGCGGTGGCTGGTATCTGTCACGGCTTCCCGGCGCGATGGGGGAATATCTGGCGCTTACCGGAGCGCGGCTGGACGGGGCCGAATGCCACGCGCTGGGGCTTGCCACGCACTACATCCCCTCGGAGGCGCTGGGTGCGCTCAAGGCAGCGATTGCGGCCGATCCGCGTTCGGTCGAACGCCTGCTGGCGGAAGCCTCGATCGAGCCGCCGGCCGCGGGCATCCTCGGGCGCCGCACACTGATCGATCGTCTGTTCGCGCACCATAGACTGGAAGACGTGCTGGAGGCGCTGGCCGCAGATCCGTCGGAATGGGCGGAGGCGACGCTGAAGACGTTGCGGCGGAAATCGCCGCAATCCTGCAAGGTGAGCCTGAAGCTGGTGCTCGACGGCAAGAGCCGGACCGACTTCGCCGACGAGATGCAGGCCGAATATGGCGTCGCCGTTCATGTCTGCCAGCGCCCGGACTTTGCTGAGGGCGTGCGCGCGCTTCTGGTCGACCGCGACAACCGGCCGGTGTGGAATCCCGCGACACCGGAAGGCGTCACCGATCATATGATCGATACCATCTTCGCGCCGCTCAGCGACGACGAGGCGTGGACGCCGCTCGGCCGCTAGGGCGGAACGGCGCCGTGCGTCAACTCAGCGCCACCAGCAGCGCCGGATGCGCTGATGGCGATGCCAGTAGACCCGGCAGACCCGATGACGATGGCCGTGCCAGCCATTGTGGCCGTGATAGCCTTGCGCGGCAACGGGCGCGGCGCCGATCCCGGTGATGAGAATTGTGGCAGCGGCGAGGGTGAGCAGACACATACGGTTTCACCTCCTTCATCGGTGGTGCATTCGCCATCCGTAACGATCGATACGCTCTTCGGACGGGCTGCCCACAGGTGACGGATCGTTGCGGCCCGGCTAGGGTTCGCGGCGATGCGTAAACCCAGCCCCACCGTCGTCCCCGGCCTGCCCAGCCGCGATCAGATCCTGCAGTTCATCGCCGGCAGCGATCAGCCGGCCGGAAAGCGAGAGATTGCGCGGGCTTTCGGCCTGAAAGGCAATGAGAAGATCCGCCTCAAGGCACTGCTCAAGGACATGGCCGACGAAGGGCTGATCGATCTCGGCCCCGGCCGCGCGTTCCACAAGATGGGGGGCGTGCCGAAGGTGACGGTGCTACGCGTCGTCGATGTGGACGGAGATCAGGTGATCGCGGTGCCCGAACATTGGGTGGCGGAAGGCCATCCGCCGCCTCGCCTGCGCGTGATGGAGCGCGGCCGCCGCCAGTCCGCGCTGGGGGTGGGGGATCGCATCCTGGCCCGCACAGAGGAAGCCGGGCGCGGGTGGGTCGCGCATCCGCTCAAGAAGTTGGCGCGGGGCGAGGAACTGGTGCTCGGCGTCATCCACAAGGAGGGCGATCGCTTGTGGCTGCGCCCGGTCGACAAGAAGGAACGCCATGATCTCCCCATCTCCGATGTCGGGGAGGCGGATGTCGGCGATCTGGTGCTGGCCGAGAAGGCGGGCCGTCCGCCGCGCATCACCGCGAAAATTACCCAGCGCCTCGGCGATCCCTTCGCGCCGCGCAGCTTCAGCCTGATCGCGATCCACAAATATGGCATCCCCGACGTCTTTCCCGAGGCGGCGCTGGAAGAAGCGGACCGCAGCGCCCGCCAGCCGCTGGGCGAGGGGCGAGAGGATCTCCGCCACCTTCCGATTGTCGCGATCGACCCGGCGGATGCACGCGACCATGACGACGCGATCTGGGCCACCCCCGACGATGATCCGGCGAACGAGGGCGGCTGGAAGGCGATCGTCGCCATCGCCGACGTGGCCTTCTATGTGCGGCCCGGGACTCCGCTCGACCGCGAGGCGAGGCGGCGCGGTAACAGCGTCTATTTCCCCGATCGTGTGGTGCCGATGCTGCCCGAGATCCTGTCCGCCGAGGTCTGCTCGCTGGGCGAGGGGGCGGATCGCGCGGCGATGGCCTGCCACCTGACGGTCGACAAGGCCGGTGCCGTCACGGCGTTCCGTTTCAGCCGCGCTGTGGTGCGGATCGCCGCGGTGATCGCCTATGAGGACGCGCAGGCGGCAATCGACGGCAGCGTGGGCCATCCGCTGACCGACGACGCCTTGAAGCCGCTCTGGGGCTGCTGGACGGCGCTGGCCAAGGCGCGCGCCAAGCGTGAGCCGCTGGAGCTCGATCTGCCCGAACAGCGCGTGATGCTCGACGAGATGGGGCGCATCACCTCGGTGGCGCCGCGTGAGCGGCTCGATGCGCACCGGCTGGTAGAGGATTTCATGATCGCCGCCAACGTCGCTGCCGCCCGCGCTCTCGAGCAGAAGCAGGCGCCGGTGATGTACCGCATTCACGAGACGCCGAGCCGCGAGAAGCTGGTCGCGCTCAAGGAGTATCTCGCTACCTTCGATCTCGCGCTGGCACTCGGACAGGTCGTGCGGCCCAAGACGTTCAACCGGATCCTCGACGCGATCACCGATCGGCCCGAGCGGCCGGAGATCATGAGCCAGGTGCTGCGGACCCAGATGCAGGCGGTCTACAGCCCCAACAATGTCGGCCATTTCGGGCTGGCGCTGGGGAGCTACGCGCACTTCACCTCGCCGATCCGCCGCTATGCCGATCTGCTCGTCCATCGTGCGCTGGTTGGCGCCTATGGGTTGAAACCGGCGGTGGAGGAAACCCGGCTCGCCAGCGACGACGCGCAGCGCATGGCCGACATCGGCGAGCGCATCAGCCAGGCCGAACGCCGCGCGATGGAGGCCGAGCGCGAAGTGGTGGACATGTATCGCGCGTACCTCATGCGCGATCGTATCGGCGAGGAGTTCGAGGGTGTCGTGAGCGCCGTGACGTCTTTCGGTCTCTTCGTGCAGCTGGGCGCGCCATTCGTAGAAGGGCTCGCGAAGCTGGCTGCGCTCGGAGGTGACTTCTACGAATTCGAAGAAGAAGGGATGCGGCTGC
>DATGEV010000097.1:0-4657 GCA_035309885.1 Sphingomonas sp. | reverse complement strand
TCACCTGTTTCAGGTGGCGGCCGGCTTCGGCGCAGGTCTCGTGCAGATTGTCGAGCGGCGCGCCCGACAGCTCGAACTGGCCGGCGGGCTCGAGGCTGATCGCGCCGTCGCTGCCGGACAGCGCGATCACCTTGCCGCCCTCGATCACCGGCTCCCAGCCATAGACGGTCAGCGCGTCGAGCAGATCGCGGATGCCGCCGGGCTCGTCATAGGAGGGCGCGCGGTGATCGGCGGTGCGATAGACGAATTTCTCGTGCTCGGTGCCAATGCGCCAGCGATCCTTGGGCTTCTCGCCCTTCGCGAAGATGGCGAGCAGGTCGTCGCGCGACTCGATGAGCGGGTCGGCGGCGGCGGTGGCGGTGCGGGTCGACATGAGCGCGCCCTAGCGGTTACCGATCGGTATGAAAAGAGGCGGTCAGCGCCAGTCGCCGGCCTGCCCCATCCAGAGCGCAACAGCGGCGAGCGCGGCGGTCTCGGCGCGCAGGATGCGGGGGCCGAGCGAGATGCCGCGGGCCTGGGGAACCGCGCGGATCGCCTCGCGCTCGGCGGGGTCGAAGCCGCCCTCGGGGCCGATCAGGATCGCGGCCGGGCCGGGCGCGGGCTGGAAGCGCTCGCCGCCGGTCTCGTCGGCGAAGTACAAGGTGCGATCGGCGGGCCAGTCCTTGAGCAGTTGCACAAGCTTCACCGGCTCGTCGAGCGCGGGGAGTGCGGTGCGGCCACATTGCTCGGCCGCCTCGATCATGTGCGCGCGCAGCCGTTCGAGATTGAGCTTGTCGACCACGCTGCGGCGGGTGAGTACGGGCAGGAAGCGGCCGACGCCGAGCTCGCACGCCTTCTCGGCCATCCAGTCGACGCGCTGGCGCTTGATCGGCACGGCGACCAACCACAGGTCGGGCACCGGCTCGCGTTCGCGGAGGTGCGAGACCATGCGGAGGCGGGCGTCGCGCTTGCCGGCGCTGGCGATCTCGGCGGCCCATTCACCGGTCCGGTCGTCGAAGCAGCGCACCGCATCGCCCGCCTTCAGCCGCATCACGTTGAGCAGGTAGTTCGCCTGCGCACTGTCGAGCGCCACCTCGGCGCCCTCGCTGAGCGGATGGTCGACGAACAGGCGCGGGGCGCTTTCGGGCGGCCAGGCGGGAGTGGCGGTCATGGCCGACGGCTTAGGCGGTCGCAGGTCACGGTTTCAAGGGCAGGCTAGGCCTCGAACGCCTTAATGATCGGGCATGGGCCGGCGGAGGAGCGTCCGCAATCCTGCGCCAGCCGCCTCAGCGCCGAACGCGCGGCGTCCAGCTCCGAGATCCTGGCATCGAGCGCGGCGATGCGGGCATTGGCCAGCTCGCGGGCGCGGGCGCGATCAGTGGTGGCGTCGAGGGCGATCAGCTCGCCGATTTCCTCGAGGCTGAAGCCCGCCGCCTGCGCGGCGCGGATGAAGCGCAACCGCCGGACATCCTCATCGCCATAGCGCCGGGTGCCGCCGCCCGGCGCATAGCCGCCCAATCGCTCCGGCGTGCCGAGCAGGCCGCGGCGCTGATAATAGCGCACGGTCTCCACGCCCACCCCGCCTTCACGCGCGAGCCCCCCGATCGTCCATGTCGCCATCGCTTGACTCCGTACCATGGTACGGACCGTATGGGGGACGCATCAGCCTCCTGCAAGGAATGATGCGATGACCCAACATAGCGCCGTGCTTGTGGCCCAGCCTGCCCGCAAGGCCGTGCTCTACCGCATGGTCATGCCCAAGCATGTCTGCCCCTATGGCCTGAAGGCGCTGCATGTGCTGCGCCAGAAGGGCTATGAGGTGGAGGACCACTGGCTCACCACGCGCGAAGAGACCGACGCCTTCAAGGCCCGGCACGACGTGCGCACCACGCCGCAGATCTTCATCGAGGGCGAGCGGATCGGTGGCCATGACGATCTGCGCCGCCATCTCGGCCTGCGCGTCCGCGATCCCAACACGACCAGCTATCGCCCGGTGATCGCGGTGTTCGCGATGACGGCGCTGATGGCGCTCGCCACCAGCCAGGCAATGTTCGGCACGCCGCTCACGATGCGCGCGGTCGAATGGTTCATCGCGTTCAGCATGACCGTGCTCGCGATCCTCAAGTTGCAGGATCTCGAAAGCTTCTCGACCATGTTCCTGAACTATGATCTGCTCGCCAAGCGCTGGGTGCCCTACGGCACTGTCTATCCCTTCGCGGAAGGGCTGGCCGGTGCGCTGATGATCGCGGGCGTGTTCAAATGGGTGTCGATCCCGGTGGCGCTGTTGATCGGCACGATCGGCGCGGTGTCGGTGTTCAAGGCCGTCTATATCGACAGGCGCGAGATCAAATGCGCCTGCGTCGGCGGATCAAGCAAGGTGCCGCTCGGCTTCCTCTCGCTCACCGAGAATGTGATGATGGTCGGGATGGCGATCTGGACGCTGGCCCTGTGAACGCTGGCGATGTGAATAGCGGCGGGGGTGACGGGCGGCGGCGGCGCGCCTAGGGAGTGGCGGTGATGACCGTCGAGACCGCCGTCCCCGATACCGAAGTTCGTGGCCTGCTCGCGCTGCTGCCGCCGCGCGCGCGGCCTTATGCCCTGCTCGCCCGCTTCGATCGGCCGATCGGCGCGTGGCTGCTGTTCTGGCCGGGCGCCTGGGCGATCCTGCTCGCCGGCGGCGCCAGCCGGCAGGCGGGATGGCTGGTGCTGCTCTTCGCGATCGGCGCGGTGGCGATGCGCGGCGCGGGCTGCGTCTATAACGATATCGTCGACCGCGACCTCGACACCCGCGTCGCGCGCACCCGCGCCCGGCCGCTACCGAGCGGACAGGTGACGCCAAAGCAGGCCTGGGCCTTCCTGATCGCGATCTGCCTGATTGGGCTGGCGGTGCTGGTGGCGCTCGATTGGCCGGCGCGCTGTATATCGATCGCGAGCCTTGCGCCCGTCGCCTGCTATCCCTTCATGAAGCGGATCACTTGGTGGCCGCAGGCGTGGCTGGGGATGGTCTTCTCTTGGGCCGCGTTGGTCGGTTGGGCAGCGGTGACGGGCGGGCTGTCGGCCCCGGGGCTGCTGCTCTATGCGGGCGGCATCGGCTGGGTGATCGGCTACGACACCATCTACGCGCTGCAGGACATCGAGGATGATGTGCTGGCCGGCGTCAAATCCTCGGCGCGGGCGATGGGGCGGCATGTGCGGCCCGGCGTGGCGTTCTGCTATGGCATGGCTCTGGCGCTGTGGAGCGGGGCGTTCTGGGCGCGGCAGCCCGATCCGCTGGTACTGCTCGCGCTGTTGCCGGCGGCGCTGCATCTCGGCTGGCAGGTGGTGACGCTTGATCCCGCGGACGCGGCCGGCGCGCTCGCCCGCTTCCGCTCGAACCGCACCACCGGGCTGCTGATCGCGTTCGCCGCACTGGTGGTGGGCAGCGCGCGCTGAGGGGTGTTCCGGGCCCCTGCGGTTTGACGATGGAGCCCCGACTCCCTAAGTGCCGGCGATGCTGACCGTCGCCGAAGCCCAATCCCGCGTCCACGATCTCGTCTCCGCCGCTCAGCACGCGGGCGCCGATGCCGCCGACGCGCTCTATGTCTGCAACGAATCGACCTCGGTGTCGGTGCGTCTCGGCGCGCTGGAGGATGTCGAGCGTTCGGAGGGCGAGACGATCGGCCTGCGCCTGTTTGTCGGCCGCCGTTCGGCGAGCGTTTCCTCGTCGGATCTGTCGGGCCATGCGCTGGGCTTGCTGGTCGACCGCGCGGTGGCGATGGCGCGCGAGGCGCCCGAGGATGCCTATGCAGGCCTCGCGCCCGAAGAGCGGCTGATGGAGGGCGATGCGCCCGATCTCGACGCCGACGACGGCGCCGATGTGTCGCCCGAAGCGCTCCGCACCCGCGCGCTGATCGCGGAGGAGGCGGCGCGCGGCGTCGCCGGCGTCACCAACAGCGAGGGCGCGTCGGCCAGCGCCGGGCGGACGATCATCGCGCTCGCCACCAGCCACGGCTTCGCGGGCGGCTATGCGAGCAGCGGCCACGGCAGCTCGGCCAGCGTGATCGCGGGCGAGGGCGCGGGGATGCAGCGCGACTATGCGCACCGCTCGGCGCGCCATCTGGCCGACCTCGAAGCTGCCGAGGCGATCGGCCGGCGCGCGGGCGAGCGCGCGGTGGCGCGGCTCAACCCCACCAAGCTTGCTTCCGGTGCGATGCCTATCCTGTTCGATCCGCGCGTGGGATCGAGCCTGCTCGGCCATTTCGCAGGCGCGATCATCGGTTCGTCGATCGCGCGGCGCACCAGCTTCCTGCTCGACGCGCTCGATACCGAGGTGTTCGCGCGCGGCATCACCATCATCGACGATCCGCATCGGCTGCGTGGGCTCGGCTCCAAGCCGTTCGACGGCGAGGGGCTGCCGACCGCGCGGCGCGAGCTGATCGCCGACGGCGTGCTGACCGGCTGGCTGCTCGATTCGGCATCGGCGCGCCAACTCGGCCTCCAGCCGACCGGCAACGCCCAGCGCGGCATCGGCGGCCCGCCGGGCGCCGGCACCACCAATTTCTTCATGGCGCCGGGGGCGCTCTCGCCCACTGCGCTGATGGCCGATATCAAGCGCGGGCTCTATGTCACCGAGCTGATCGGCCATGGCGTCAATGGCGTCACCGGCGACTATTCGCGCGGCGCGGCGGGCTTCCTGATC
>DATGEV010000096.1:0-4675 GCA_035309885.1 Sphingomonas sp. | reverse complement strand
GAGATCGCGCATCATCTCTTCGCTGTGGCTGGGCCCCGGCGTGAAGCGCAGCCGCTCGAGCCCGCGCGGCACTGTCGGATAATTGATCGGCTGCACATACACGCCATATTCGGCGAGCAGCACGTCACTGATCTTCTTGGTTTTCACCGGATCGCCGACGAGCAGCGGGACGATGTGGGTGGTCGACGGCATGACCGGCAGCCCGGCCTCCGCGAACATCCGCTTGAGCGTCGCAGCGGCGGCCTGCTGGCCCTCGCGCTCGACCGAGCTTGCCTTCAGGTGGCGCACGCTCGCCAGCACGCCGGCGACGAGCACGGGCGCCAGCGAGGTGGTGAAGATGAAGCCCGGCGCATAGGAGCGGATGACGTCGATCACGACGCGATCGGCCGCAATATAGCCGCCCATCACACCAAATGCCTTGGCCAGCGTGCCCTCGATCACGGTGAGGCGGTGGGCTACGCCGTCGCGCTCGGAAATGCCGCCGCCGCGCGCGCCGTACATGCCGACCGCGTGCACCTCATCGAGATAGGTGAGCGCGTTATACTTGTCGGCGAGGTCGCAGATCTCGGCGATCGGCGCGACGTCGCCGTCCATCGAATAGACGCTCTCGAACGCGATCAGCTTCGGCACCTCGGGATCCTCGGCAGCCAGCAGCTCCTCGAGATGGGCGAGGTCGTTGTGGCGGAAGACCCGCTTCTCGCAGCCCGAGTTGCGGATGCCTGCGATCATCGAGGCGTGGTTGAGCGCGTCGGAGAAGATGATGCAGCCGGGCAGGATCTTGGCGAGGGTCGCCAGCGTCGCTTCGTTCGAGACATAGCCCGAAGTGAAGAGCAGCGCGCCTTCCTTGCCGTGCAGATCGGCCAGCTCGGCCTCCAAGTCGACATGGTAGTGCGTGTTGCCGCCGATGTTGCGGGTGCCGCCGGCGCCTGCGCCGACATCATGCAGCGCCTCTTCCATCGCGGCGATCACCTTGGGATGCTGGCCCATCGACAGATAGTCGTTCGAGCACCACACCGTGATCGGCTTCGGCCCGTTATGGCCGGCGAAGCAGCGCGCGTTGGGATACATGCCCTTGTTGCGCAGGATGTCGATGAACACGCGATAGCGGCCTTCGGCATGGAGCCGATCGATCGCCTGGCTGAATACGCGCTGATAGTCCAAGGTCGTCGTCTCCTGGCGGCACGCCCTGCCACCGCTCATACCGCTCCGTGCCCCGTTATTCTAGCCGCGCCGCAGGAGGAAATGCGATTAGAGCAATCGAAGATGCACGATTCGTTCAAGTCGGATCATAGCCGTTCGATGCGGCCCAGTCCGCGCGTGGAGAGCGCGGGGCGCAGCGTGGTCGTGTCGGTGTCCGACGTGAACACCGCGATCCCGTCCACGGCATCGGCCGGCCAGGACTGTCCCTCGGTGAGTGTTGCGACGCGGCGCGCAATGCCTTCCGCGCCATCGACGAAGGTGAGCGGGTGCGGACTCGCGGCCGCGAGCGCATCGGCGACCAGCGGGAAGTGGGTGCAGGCCAGCACCACCGTATCGATCGCGTCGCCACCGGGCTGGGCGAGCAGCCCGTCCATCACCGCGCGGTAATCGGCCGGCCCCCCCGGACGCCCACGCAGCGCGGCCTCCGCCAGCTCGACCAGCTCGGCCGAACCGTGGCGGATCACGGCACAGTCGGCCGCGAATTCCGCGGCGAGGCGGTCGACATAGGGCTGGCGCACGGTCGCCTTGGTGCCGAGCACGCCGATCGTACGTGTTTTCGAGGCGAGCGCCGCCGGCTTGATCGCGGGCACGGTGCCGACGATCGGCAGGTCCAGCGCTGCGCGCACCGCTGCCAGCGCGATGGTCGAGGCGGTGTTGCAGGCGATCACGATCAGGCGCGGATGATAGCGCTCGACCAGCCGGCCGAGCAGCGCGGGCACGCGCGCCGCGATCTCCGCCTCGCTCTTGGTGCCATAGGGGAAGCCCCCCGAATCGGCGACGTAGACGATCGGAGCCTGGGGTAGCCGGCGGCGGATCGAGTCGAGTACGGACAGCCCGCCGACACCAGAATCGAAGACGAGCAACGGTCGTGTGGCATCCATCACTGGCGATCTAGGCGGCCGCGAGGCGCCCTGCAACGAGGCTTTGCTTGCTCGTCCGTCGCCAACCCAGATTGTTGCGCTTGCGGGCCCAATCTCTATGCTGGGCGCGACAATCGGGGGGACGTCGTTGACTGTTACGAACTGGCTGCTGTTGGGCGCTGCGGCGTTGCTTGGCTATCTGCTGGGTTCGATCCCCTTCGGCCTGCTCGTGACGCGGGCCGGCGGCGCGCAGGATCCGCGCACGATCGGATCGGGCAATATCGGCGCCACCAACGTGCTGCGCACCGGGCACAAGGGGCTGGCGGCGCTGACGCTGCTGCTCGATGCCGCCAAGGGCGCGGTGGCGGTGGGAATCGCGGGCTGGCTGTGGTCCGATCCGATGCCACCCTCGTTGCAGGCGATCATTGCCGGCGCCTTCGCCTTCCTCGGCCATGTCTACCCGGTCTGGCTGCGCTTCAAGGGCGGCAAGGGCGTGGCAACCTTCCTCGGCATCGCGCTGGCGCTGTCCTGGCCGTGCGGCCTCGCCTTCGCAGTCGTGTGGCTGGCGGCCTTCGCAGTCACGCGGCACAGCTCGGTGGGTGGCATGACCGCGGCGATCGCGACGCCCGTCGCCGCCGCGATCGTCAACCGGTCCGACCTGACGCTGGTGTTCCTGCTGCTGATGCTGGTGGTACTGTGGAAGCATCGCGCCAATGTCGAGCGGCTGCTCGACGGCACCGAACCGCGCTTCGGCAGCGGTAGCGGCGGCGCGTAGCACGCCATGCACCGGGCCATCGACGACTCGTCCGGCCCCGGCGTTGCCCCGCGCGCCATTCGCGAGGATTGCGTCGCGCGGCTCAGGCTGATGCGCACGCTGACCGCAGGCCCCGTCACCTACGGCCAGCTGCTGGCGCGCTTCGGTAGTGTGGCGGCGGTGCTGGAGGCGGTGCCCGATCTCGCGCGGCGGGGCGGGGGAAAGCCGCCCGTCGTGCCTTCGCGCGCCATGATCGAGACCGAGGTGGAGACGGAGACGGTGGAGGCGGCGGGCGCCCGTTATCTCTTCCTCGGACTGCCTGGCTATCCGGAGATGCTGGCGACGATCCCGACGGCGCCGCCCGCGCTGATCGTGCGAGGCAAGCGCGCGCTGGCGGATCGCCCGCTTGGGTCGTCAGAGCGGCTCGCCGGTGACGGCAGGGGCAGGCTGATCGCCCGCCATGATGCGATAGACGAGGCCGCCGATCAGGCCCCCGAGGATCGGCGCCACCCAGAACAGCCAAAGCTGATGTAGCGCCTCGCCGCCGACGAACAGCGCCGGCCCGGTGCTGCGCGCCGGGTTGACGGAGGTGTTGGTGATCGGGATCGAGATCAGGTGGATCAGCGTGAGCGCCAGCCCGATCGCGATCGGCGCAAAGCCCGAGGGCGAGCGCGTGTCGGTCGATCCCAGGATCACGATCAGGAAGCCGAAGGTCATCACCACCTCGGTCACGAAGGCGGCGTGGAAGGCGTAGCCGCCCGGCGACAGGTCGCCATAGCCGTTCACCGCCAGCCCATTGGGGGCCAGCATGAAGCCGGCCTTGCCGCTGGCGATGCACCAGATCAGCGCGGTGGCGACGGTCGCGCCGATCACCTGGGCGACGATGTAGGGCAGGATATCCGCCGCCGGGAAGCGCTTGCCGGCCCACAGGCCTACGGTCACCGCCGGGTTGAGATGGCACCCTGAGATATGCCCGATCGAATAGGCCATCGTCAGCACGGTCAACCCGAACGCGAGCGCGACGCCCGCGAAGCCGATGCCGAGCTGGGGAAAGGTCGCCGCAAACACGGCGCTGCCGCACCCGCCCAGCACGAGCCAGAAGGTTCCGATGAACTCGGCGAAAAGTCGCTTGGGCAACGGCACCATGGTCTCTCGTCCCTCCACCGGCCCCGGCGATGTCGCGAAGTTCGGTCCCTCCGAAGCGTGGCGGGATCATATCCTAAGCGTAACAAGGCGCAACTAGAGGCAGTTCACCTCGTTATTGGGCGTGCTGGTGGCTTGACGGACCCGTCGCCGCCTCGTCACCCTCGTACGCGTACACGTGAAGGAAGCGCCTGAACGCCATGAAGCTCGTCGTCGTCGAATCCCCCGCCAAGGCCAAAACCATCGAGAAATATCTCGGATCCGGCTACAAGGTGCTGGCCTCCTACGGCCATGTCCGCGATCTGCCCGCCAAGGACGGCTCGGTGAACCCCGACGAGGGCTTCGCGATGGAGTGGGAGGCCTATGCGGACAAGGCCCGCCAGCTGAAAGCGATCACCGACGAAGCCAAGGGCGCCGACGCGCTGATCCTCGCGACCGACCCTGATCGCGAGGGCGAGGCGATCAGCTGGCACGTGCAGGAGGTGCTGAAGAAGCGCCGCGCGCTGCCGGCGCATGTCGAGCGCGTCACCTTCAACGCGATCACCAAGCCTGCGGTGCTCAACGCGATGGCAGCGCCGCGTGCGCTCGACGAGGATTTGATCGACGCCTACCGGGCGCGCCGCGCGCTCGATTATCTGGTGGGCTTCACGCTCTCGCCGGTGCTGTGGCGCAAACTGCCGGGCGCCAAGTCGGCCGGCCGCGTGCAGTCGGTGGCGCT
>DATGEV010000095.1:0-2040 GCA_035309885.1 Sphingomonas sp. | reverse complement strand
CTTTCGCGATCCGCGCCGTTGGCGAAATCCGATACGAAGCGCATGACTTCACCGCGGCCGAGATGGAGCGGTTGGCCGAGCGCATCCGGGAGGTTCGGCGCGATCTGATCAGGTTCATGAGCCGTCTCGGCTACCTTCGCGCATCGCCCGATAAACCGACGCCACAAGGTCTCTAACCTGAAAAATTCACCGGGTGGCTTGGAAGCGGTGGCGGGAGCGGATTAAACCGTTGGATTCGTGTATGATTTGGTTGCTAAGGCCGATCAAACCGAAGCAACGGAGTTCGCGCCCGCCATGGGGGAAGGTACGGGGATTTTGCCAGGCTTGCCAGCGGTCGCGGGCAAGCCGGTGCATGTCGGGTTCGACGGTGGCCGACTGACCTCGGACGGCGGAATATTGCTGCTGGCAGCGATCGAGCAACGGCTCAAGATCGCCGAACGCTTGGCGGCGTGCCTCGAAGATCGGCGCGATCCCGATCGGGTCGTGCATCAGTTTGCCGAGATGATCCGGTACCGCGCGCTGCTGATCGCGGCGGGGTATCCCGACGGCAACGACTGCGATGCGCTCAAATCCGACCCCGCCTTCAAGATGGCGGTCGGCCGCTTGCCGGAGAGCGGCGATGATCTATGCTCGCAGCCGACCATCAGCCGGCTGGAGAACCTGCCCGGTCCGGTCGCGCTCAAGCGCATGATGGCGGCGATGGTGGAACTGTTCTGCGACAGCTTCGACGAGGTTCCCCGGCGCATCGTGCTCGATATCGACGACACCGAGGACCGCGTTCACGGCGGCCAGCAGCTCTCGCTGTGGAACGCGCACTACGACAGCCGCTGCTTTCTGCCGATCCACATCTACGAGGCGACGACCGGCAAGCCGGTGGCGATCATCTTGCGCCCCGGCAAGACGCCGGACGGGGCCGAGGTGGCGCTGGTCTTGCGGCATGTCATCGGCCGCATCCGCGCCCGCTGGCCGGCGGTCGAGATCGTCGTGCGCGGCGACAGTCATTACGGCCGGCCCGAGGCGATGGCGTGGTGCGAACGAAAGCGCATCGGCTACATCTTCGGCCTCGCCGGCAATCCGGTGCTGCTGCGCCAGGTCGCCCCGCTCGCCGAGGACGCCGCTCTCGGCCGCCTCGCCGGCGAAGGCGAAAAGGTCCGCCGCTGGGGCGACTTCCGCTACGCCGCCAAAAGCTGGGCGGTCGAGCGCCGCGTCGTCGCCCGCGTCGAGGCCGGACCCCAAGGGACCGACAGCCGGTTCATCGTCACCAACCTGCCGGGCCTGCCGAACTCGCTCTATGAAAAGGTCTATTGCGCCAGGGGACAGGCCGAGAACCTGATCAAGGCGCACAAGCTGCACCTCGCCTCGGACCGTACCTCGTGCAGCAGAGCCACCGCCAACCAGTTCCGCCTCCTGGTCCACACCGCCGCCTATTGGCTGATGCTCAGCCTGCGCGGCCTGGCGCCCAGAACCTCGTTCTGGCGCGACGCCCAGTTCGACACGATCCGCCTCTGCCTGATCAAGGTCGCCGCGCGCGTCACCGAGATGGTCACCCGCATCAAGGTCGCGCTGCCGACCGCGTATCCCTACCAGGCCGGCTTCACTATGCTCGCCGGCCACATCGCCAAGCTGCCGCCGTAGCTGACGGGGCGTGTTGCCCCAGAGCGAACCCCTCGGCCCAACCTCAAACCCCCGACCGCCGCGTCACCGACGCCACCAAAAACCGCGCCCCCGCCGCCCTGCGAAACCGCGGTTTCAAGCGCCCGGTGAATGAAGCGGGTTAGCCGTCGAAGGGTGGTGCCGATCGTCTCTCGGAAGTGTATAATTTCAACTGGCGACTTGAGAGGCGGCTATGGCGAAATCATTCGTGCGGAAACCCAAGGGAGGCGTCCGACGCAAGACATTGAAAGAGGGCCTGCGCGATCTCAAGAAACGCACGAAGGCTCTCCAGAATAGGGCGAGAAAAAGGTTCGGGTTGTAACGCGGGGCATCGGCGGGTATCCCGCGGACCCGAGCCGGCTCAATCGCCGCAAGGTCAAGCTGAAA
>DATGEV010000094.1:0-8669 GCA_035309885.1 Sphingomonas sp. | reverse complement strand
AGATCGACGAACAGCACGCCGCCATGGTCGCGCTTGCGATGCACCCAGCCGGAGAGCCGGACGGTCTGCCCGACGTCGCTGGCGCGGAGTTGGGCGCAGGTGTGGGTGCGATAGGCGTGCATCGTGGAGTGATCCGGTCTCGGGATGAAAAGAAGAAGGCGAGCGCTTCCGGCTCAAAGCCCTCTTTGTCAAGGCGCGACGCTCTGTTTATGGAGGCGGAATGGTCATTCATCCGCTTATCACCGACAGCCAGACGCTTGCCGATCTCTGTGCCCGCCTCGCCCAAAGCCCTTATGTGGCGGTCGACACCGAGTTCATGCGAGAAAACAGCTACTGGCCCGAACTCTGCCTCATCCAGATCGCCGATAGCAACGAAGCCGCCGCGATCGATCCCAAGGCGCCCGGCCTCGACATGACGCCGCTGCTCGATCTGATGGTCAACAATGAGGACGTGCTGAAGATCTTCCATGCCGGCGGGCAGGATCTCGAGATCGTCCACAACCTCACCGGCAAGACGCCGCATCCACTGTTCGACACCCAGATCGCCGCGATGGCGCTCGGTATGGGCGAGCAGGTCGGCTATTCGAACCTCGTCGAAAGCTGGACGGGCGTGAAGCTCGACAAGGGCGCTCGTTTCACCGACTGGGCGCGGCGCCCGCTCGACAAACGGCAGATCGATTACGCGATCGGCGACGTCACCTATCTGGTCCAGATCTTCCCCCGCCTACTGGAAAAGCTGCGGCGAACCGGGCGCGGCGACTGGCTCGATCAGGAGATGGACCGGCTCGGCGACCCTTCCAGCTACGTCAACAATCCCGATACCGCCTGGCAGCGCGTCAAGGTTCCGAGCCGCAAGCCTGAGGTGCTGGGTCGCCTCAAGGCCCTTGCCGCATGGCGCGAGCGGGAAGCGCAGGGCAAGGATCTGCCGCGCGGCCGGATCATGAAGGACGAAACGCTCGCCGACATCGCCAGCCACCCGCCGCGCGAGCAAAAGGATCTCGCGCGCGTCCGCGGACTTTCCGCGAGTTGGGCCGGCAACGATATCGGCACGCGCCTGATGGGCGCGCTCGAAGCCGCGACGCCAATGCCCGAAGAAGAGATGCCGGTGCGCGAGGATCGTAAGCCGGGCCTCGGCAAGGACGGCGCGCTGGTAGCCGATCTGCTCAAGCTGCTGCTCAAGATCCGCGCCAAGGAAACCGACGTCGCGCCGCGCCTGATCGCGCGTACCGACGAGCTGGAGCTGCTCGCGGCCGGCAGGCGTGATGGGCTCGCGATCCTCGACGGCTGGCGCTTCGAGCAATTCGGGCGCGACGCGCTCGACCTGGTCGAGGGGCGGATGGGATTCGCCGTCAAGAACGGCAAGCTCCGGATGATGAGGATGGACGATGCGGGCTAAGACCAGTCTTCTCGCCGCCATGCTGCTTCTCGCCGGCTGCACGCCGGTCGAGATGCGCGGTGAGCACGGCCCGCCGCGCGAATGCCGTAACGAACCGCTGAAGCGCTTCATCGGCCGGCCGGGCGATGCCGGCGCGATCGAGGGCGCCCGACGCGCAGCGGGTGCGCGCACCGTCCGGGTGCTCCGCCCGGGCGAAGCGATGACAATGGATTTCCGCGCGGATCGCCTGACCGTCGTGGTCGACGAGCATCGTATCATCTCGCGCGCCAGCTGCGGCTGACGGGATTGCCACGATGATCGGGGGATCAGCCCCCGGTCATCATTGCCTTGACGCCAAAGGCGATCGCGAGATTGCGGTGACGTCGCTCGACCGCTTCGCCGTAGAGCGGGCCATCTCCCGCGGCAAGATGCAGCGTCACCGCATCCCGGCCCAGCGTCAGCGCGCTGGTCTTGAGCGGGGCCGCGACGCCACCGGACAGACGCTGGCCGAGCCGCATCGCCAGCCCCCACCGGATCGCCTTCTGGCGATCCTCCACCGAGCATAGCATCGTCACCATCTCCGGCTCGCCGACCGCGCCAAAGCTGGTGTAGAGCGCCTGCGCCATCATCGCCCGGCCACGCGCGTCGATACCGACCCAATTGCCGTGCAGCGCCGTTTCCATGCCGCGCTCCGCCCTGAACTCGGGGTGGGCGCGCCAGCCTACGTCGGCGAGCAGGCAGCTCGCATGGCGCAGGCGCGCGTCGGCAGGGCTTTCATTCGCGAACAGCGGCGCGATCCAGCGATCAAGCAGGTCACCATGCTCTGGGAAGCGACCCAGCCGACGCCCCTCCTCGCGCGTGGCGCAGATCAGCGGATCGAGATCGCGCACATCCTCCGGCAAATTGCGGTGGAGCACGCCCTCGCGCAGGCCATAGGCGGACGTCACGAGGCTGGCTGAGCCCAACTCGCGCGCCACCAGCGCCAGCAATGCGGCCGCGTCGGGAAGCGCGGCGGCACGCGAACTGGAAAGCTGCGGCACGTCGCGCAGCTTGGCCTTGTCGAGGTGCGCCAGTGCGCGGACGACGTGCTGCGCGGTGCCGACCGGCATCGTGTAACCATGGACGATCGGCAGCGGATAGCCGGTCATGTGCATCACCAGCCGCGCCAGCGCGCGCCACGACCCACCAACGAGATAGAAAGGCAGGCCCTTGCCCCGCCCCTTCCAGCCGCTGTCCCGGAATTGCTGTTCGACCTGATTGCGCAGCGCCCGCGGCCCGCGACCGCGGATTTCCGCCACGCGCAGCACGCCGAGCGAGAAGGACGTCCGGTCGTGCACCTTACCGCCCGACACCCGAGCCAGTTCGAGGCTCCCGCCACCCAGATCGCCGACGATCCCATCCGCATCGGGAAAGGCCGCCAGCACGCCCTCGCCGGCCATCTCCGCCTCTTCGCCGCCGGACAGCACCGAGACGTCGAGCCCGATGGCCGCAACCCGCGCGAGGAAATCATCTCCATTCTTGGCGTCGCGCACCGCCGCTGTGGCGACAATGTGGAGGCTCGCCACGCCGATCTTCGCAGCAACCAGGCGGAAGCGGTCGAGCGCCACCAGAGCGCGCTCCGCCGCCGCCGGATCGATCATCCGGCTGGTGGCCATGCCCTTGCCGAGGCCTGCCATCACCTTTTCATTGAACAGGATGGACGGAATTCGAATCGGCCCGTCGTAAACAACCAGTCGGATCGAGTTGGACCCGATATCGATGATCCCGACGCGCCCGCCGGTCTTGTCGTGGCCCGTGAAGGGTGCGTTTTTGAAGAGAAATCCGGGCCTCATGTCGGCGCCGGAGGTAGCGGGAAACCTTGGCCCCGCAAAGACCGAACGAACCGGGGCGGAGCCCGGCTCATCGATCATGCGCCGCCGCGCCGGAGTTTCAGCCGGGGCACCCCTTCCGATTTTCGCAGGGCCGCACCGCGGCCTGACAGGGACGGATTTGTCATAAAATACCTATGCAAATTGAATGGCTTAGCACCGATATTTGATGCCCGTTCATAACTGCCGTCAGGCTTGAGGATCCAGCTCTGTTCGGTATCGATCAGATTGGCGACCATCACTTGATCGAGCACCTGGGCGTGAACAGTCGGGTTTTCGATCGGCAGCATATATTCGACGCGGCGATCGAAGTTGCGCGGCATCCAGTCCGCCGACGAGATGAGCACCTTGGCGTTGCGATTGGGCAGCGGCTCGCCGTTGCCGAAACACATGATGCGGCTGTGCTCCAGGAAGCGGCCGACTACCGACTTCACCCGGATATTCTCCGAAAGCCCGGGCACTCCGGGTCGCAGGCAGCAGATACCGCGCACGATCAAATCAATCTGAACGCCCGCGGCGCTCGCCCGGTAGAGCTTCTCGATAATCGCGGGATCGACCAGCGAGTTCATCTTGGCCCAGATCGTCCCCGGTCGGCCGGCACGGACATGATCGATCTCTGCTTCGATCAGGTCTGCCAGCCGCTCGCGCAGGCCATGCGGCGAGATGGTCACGAGCTCCAGATCGTGCGGCTCGACATAGCCGGTGATGTAATTGAACACCTGCCCCGCATCGCGCGCCACCCGCGGGTCGGCAGTGAAGAAGCTCAGGTCGGTATAGATCCGCGCCGTGACCGGGTGATAATTGCCCGTACCGAAGTGGCAGTAGGTGCGGAACAAGCCATTCTCGCGGCGAACGACCATCGAGATCTTGGCGTGGGTCTTCCAGTCGATGAAGCCATAGACCACCTGCACGCCCGCGCGCTCCAGCTGGTTGGCCCAGAGGATGTTCTGCTCCTCATCGAAGCGCGCCTTGAGCTCGACGACGGCCGTCACGGACTTGCCGGCCTCGGCCGCGTCGATCAGCGCGCGGATGATCGCGGATTGCTTGCCCGCGCGGTAGAGCGTCTGCTTGATCGCCACCACGTCGGGATCCAGCGCCGCCTGGCGGAGGAAGGCGATCACCACCTCGAAGCTCTCATAGGGGTGGTGGACGACGATGTCCTTGTCGCGGATCGCGGCGAAGCAATCCCCGCCATGTTCCCGGATGCGTTCGGGAAAACGCGGCGTGAACGGCGGCCATTTGAGATCTGGACGGTTCTCCTCCGTCAGCATCTCGAGATCCGCCACGCCCAGGAAACCGGACGCTTCGGAAACCAGCGCGCCCTGTCCCACCGCGTCGCTGACGAGATCCTCCAGCTCGAGCGGCATCCCCGCCTGGAGCCGCAGCCGGATCACCCGCCCCCGCCGGCGCCGCTTGATCGCCGAATGGAAGTAGCGGACCAGATCCTCCGCCTCCTCCTCGACCTCGATATCGCTGTCGCGGATGATGCGGAAAGCGCCGTCGCCCTGCATCTCGTAACCGGGAAAGAGCAACGCGGTGAATCGGCGGATCAGCGTCACGATCGCGATATAGCGGGCCATCTCGCCCGGAAGCCGCACGAAGCGCGGCAAGGTCGTCGGGATCATCAACAGCTCGCGAATCGGCTCCCCGTCGGACAGCCGCTTGAGATCGAAGATGAGGCTGAAGCCCTTGTTCGGAATGAACGGGAATGGATGCGCCGGATCGAGCGCCTGCGGTGTCAGCACGGGCAGCACCTGATCGCGGAAATGCGTCTCCAGCCACTCCGCAGCCTCGGGATCGACGCCGTCGTTGGACAGGACATGAAAATCCTGTTCTGCCAATTCGTTACGCAGCGTCTTCCACACAACCTGCTGACGATGCATCAGCGCGTCGGCGCTTTCCCCGAGCGCGGTGAGCTGCTGCGCGGGTGTCAGGCCGTCGGCCGACAGTTGTTCTACATTGTTGAGCTGTTGCCCACGCAGGCCGGCCACGCGGACCATGAAGAACTCGTCGAGATTATTTCCGGAAATCGACAGAAAACGAAGCCGTTCCAACAACGGATGCGCGCGGTTGCACGCCTCGTCGAGCACGCGTTCGTTGAAAGCGAGCCACGAAACCTCCCGGTTGAAGTAGCGCTCGCGCGGGGACACCGGATCGGCGGTGGCTTCTTCCTGCACACGCTGCACCCGCTCCGCCGCCTCGGCGATGCTGGCGTTCGTGGCCGGCGCGAGCGGCATGGGCTGGTCTGCGGATTGGGGGGCTGCGCGATTGAGGCTGTCACTCATTCTGCGAAGAGTAACGCAAGCTTAAAGACGCGTCGATGACCCCGGCCTGCACAAGGGCCTCGCGTGCCAGCGGGACGGTCAACCGATGCTGGCGGGACAGCGAGGCGCGGTCGAGCGCATCGATCGCCGCGATGATGCCGACATAGCTCCGTTCGATTCGCGACGCGAGCCAGGTCACGAGTTGAGGCAGCGCGGCCAGTCCCCGACGCGCCAATCCACGCTCAAGCAATGCGCGCAGCAGTGCATCGTCCGGTGCCAGGATCTCCACCCGTGGCGTTGCCGTCAGCCGCGAGGCGAGGTCCGGCAGCGCGATCGACCATTCAGGCGGCGCGACGTCGGCGACGATCAGCAACGGCCGGTGCGTCGCCATGGCAGCGTTCCAGGCGTGGAACAGCGTCTCCTCGTCCGCGCGCCATGCGTCATCGAGCAACCGCCCGCCAGTCTTGCGGGCGAACAGGCGACCGATGAGGCTCCGGCCCGATTTGCGCGGCCCCGTCAGGATCGTCACCGGCACGGGCCACAGCGACCAATGCTCCAGATGTCGCGTGACGGCAGCGTTTGCGTCGGAGAGGATGAACTCGTCGTCGCGCTCGTCCTCCGGCCAGTCCAGTGGGAGCGCGATCTGGCTCACGGCTTGGGCTGGCCGGGTGACGGTGAGGGCGAAGCGGGTACCGCTGCGCCATTCCGGTGCAGGCGCAGCGTGCTGCCTTCGCCCTCCAGACGCCATCCGCGCGCCGCCAGGCCGGCCTTGAGCGCAGCGAGATCGCCGTCATAGCTCAGCGACAGCAGCGATGTGCCGCCTAGCGCCAGGCTGGCCACGGTCGCCTGCTGCACGCCCGGCACCGCTCGCAGCGCCGCCTGCGCCTGATCCAGTGCCCCAACATCCGCGGTCTCGAGCTGCAATGTCAGATTAGTGATGGTGACATTGTCGACGATCGCCGCCAACGGACCGGCCTCGTCGTTGGGGATCAGGTCAGCAGCGGGCTGCTCGGGCTCCTCGACCGCCAGCGATGGATCGGGCCGGAGCACTCCACGGCCCAGTGCCTCAACATAGAGCGCATCGATTCGCCGTACGCCTTCGTCCAGCATCCGGTCGAGCCCGTCGGTGCTGCCGGTCACGAGCCCGAAGCTGCCCAATATGGCGCCATCGGGACCATGACGGGCAATAAACCGCGCCGCGATCGGTCCACCGGGATAGCGGCGCTCCAGATAGACCTCGGGAACGACCACGTCCGACGCACCATATTGATCGAGCAGCATCCGCCACCAGACACGGCCCGGCCGCTGGCTTTGGCCGAGATTGAGCACCAGCGGATCGGGGCCGGTGCCCACGGGGCGGACATAGTCGACCGAGCTCGCACCCGCGCGGAAGCGTGCCCACGCCTTTTGCCAGGCCGTGCGCGCCTCGAAGCTCTGCTCACCGCCTCCGGCATATTGGACCGGGATCACCAGCATCGGGGCCGAACGCGGTGTGGACGTACCGCCGCCAATCATCTCGCCGGTCCGCGCGCGATCGAACAGCAGGCCGAGCGTCGCGATATAACGGTGCGGCCCGACCTGCTCACTCTCAACCTCGATGCCGGCAACAATCGAATCGAGCGTCGAATCGGGGAGCCCCGGTGCGTCGGCCGGATTGGCGCCGTGCATCCGCGCCCACAGCAGCTTCCAGCCCTTGCGTTGCGCCTCCCGCCAGGCGGCGGTGCGCGCTTCGTCCGCGGTGCGACCAGCGACATCGACTTGGACGCCCGTGACCTCGAAGTTCGACGAGCTGTCGATCGGCGGCACGCCGCGATCCCCAGGTGCGAGCTGGGCGATCGCATACCAGCCGCCGCCGGTGGCCAGAGCAACGGCGGCAAGCAGGACCGGCCAGCGGCGGCGGAGCAATGGGAGGGCAAGCGACGTCACGCCGCCCTTCTGGCGAGTTGGGCGTGGAAATCCAAGCACGATGTCGCTACCGCACGCGCATGACCGACAGCCCCGATCCAACCGAGAGCTACACCTACGCCAAGGCCGGCGTATCCATCGCGGCGGGCAATGCGCTCGTGAAGGCGATCGGACCGCTTGCGAAATCCACCCGCAGGCCCGGCGCCGACGCCGATCTGGGAGGGTTTGGCGGCTTCTTCGATCCCAGGGCCGCGGGCTTCAAGGATCCGCTGCTCGTCGCCGCAAATGATGGCGTCGGCACCAAGCTCAAGCTCGCAATCGACAGCGGGCGTCATGACGGAGTCGGCATCGACCTCGTCGCAATGTGCGCCAATGATCTCATCGTGCAGGGCGCCGAGCCGCTGTTTTTCCTCGATTATTTCGCCACCGGTAAACTCGAGGGCGATGTCGCAGTACGGGTCGTCGCCTCGATCGCCGAGGGATGTCTCCAGGCCGGTTGCGCGTTGATCGGCGGGGAAACCGCCGAGATGCCCGGCATGTACGCCGATGGCGACTATGACCTGGCGGGCTTCTGCGTCGGCGCGGTCGAGCGCGGTGAACAGCTCACCGGCGACAAGGTGGCGGAAGGCGACGTGATCCTCGGCCTCGCTTCCACGGGCGTGCATTCCAACGGCTATTCACTTGTTCGCCGACTCGCGGCTGACAAGGGTTGGAAGCTCGACCGCCCCGCCGCCTTCGACATCGAGACACTCCTGATCGACGCGCTGATGGCGCCCACCCGCATCTATGTGAAGTCACTCCTCCCGGTGATCCGCGAGGGCAGGATCCATGCGCTGGCGCACATCACCGGCGGCGGCCTGCTCGAGAATATCCCGCGCGTCCTGCCGGAAGGCCTCCACGCGCATATCGACGCCGATGCGTGGCCGCAGAGCCCGCTGATGGCCTTCCTTCAGGCGCAGGGCCGGATCGAGCCCGAAGAAATGGCGCGCACCTTCAACTGCGGGATCGGCATGGCGGTGGTCGTCGCTGCGGCGGATGTCGAGGTGGTGACGGCAGCGCTGGAGGCGGCGGGCGAAACCGTCCATCGCATCGGCCGCATCGAGCCCGGCCAGAAGGGCTGCACCGTCGCGGGGGGGCAAGAGACCTGGGCGAAGCGCGACGCATGGTCCGCCACCCATCATGGCTGAGAAGACCCGCGTCGGCGTCCTGATCTCCGGGCGCGGATCCAACCTCAAGGCGTTGATCGACGCACAAGGG
>DATGEV010000093.1:0-3265 GCA_035309885.1 Sphingomonas sp. | reverse complement strand
TTCAACGGCTTCGACGGCCTCAAGCTGCGCTGCGTGATCGAGCAGCACGTCCCCAACGAGCGCGAGATCGCCAGCGCGCTCCATACCAAGGTGCGCGCGGCCTGACCGCGAAACGCCGTCCACTCCGTTCGCCCTGAGCCTGTCGAAGGGCTGCTCTTTTCTTCGAAGGGAAGCAGTGAGCGCAAGCGGGCGCTCAGACCTTCAACCCGCTCCAGTGCGCGGCGAAGGCCCAGAGATCGGCGATCTCCTCGATCTGCTTGGCAGTGGGCTTGCCGGCGCCGTGGCCCGCGCGCGATTCGATGCGGATCAGATGCGGCCTGTCGCCGATCCGCGCGGCCTGGAGTGCTGCGGCATATTTGAAGCTGTGCGCCGGCACCACGCGGTCGTCGGTGTCCGCGGTCGAGATCAGGATCGCCGGGTAGGCCACGCCGTCGCGGATATTGTGCAGCGGTGAGTAGGCGAGCAGCGTCTCGAAATCGTCTTCCACGCCCGGATCGCCATAATCATCGACCCAGTAGCGCCCCGCCGTGAAGCGATTGAAGCGCAGCATGTCGTGCACGCCCACCGCCGGCAGCGCGGCCGCGAACAGATCCGGCCGCTGGTTGACCACGGCGGCGACCAGCAGCCCGCCGTTGGAGTGGCCATGCACCACCAGCCCGTCTGCGGAGGTGACGCCGCGCGCCTTCAGATACTCGCCCGCCGCGATGAAATCGTCGAAGGCGTTCTGCTTGGCGGCGCGGCGGCCGGCGTCGTGCCATGCCTTTCCATATTCGCCGCCGCCCCGGATGTTGGCGACCGCATAGACCCCGCCCATCGCCACCCAGGCCAGCGCCGCTGGGCTGAATCCGGGGGTGAGCGAAATCTCGAACCCGCCATAGCCGTAGAGCAGGGTCGGCGCCGGGCCGGTGACATCGCGCCGGCGCAGCAGGAACAGCGGCACCACGGTGCCGTCCTTCGACGTGCAGGCGGTCTGTTCGACAACGAACGCCTCGGGATCGAAGGGCAACGGCGGGCGCGCGAAGATCGATGTCGCCCCGGTCGTCACGTCGAGCCGGTGGACCTCGGCCGGGCGATCATAGCTGGTGAAGGCGAAGAAAGCCTCGGGATCGCCCTCCTCGCCCTCGGTCGCCGCGACGGTGCCGACGCCGGGCAGCGCGACGGTGTCCATCAGCTTGCCGTCGAGGTCGTAGATGCTGAGCTCGCTCGCCACGTCGCGCAGCACCGAGACCAGCAGCCGGTCGCCGACAATTCGCGCGTCGGCGACCAGATCATGGCCCTGCGGCACGATCTCGCGGCGGCGGCGCATCTCGGAGCCAACGTCGATCGAGACGATGCGGCGGCGCGGCGCCTCGACATCGGTGACGAAGAAGAACAGGTCGCCCTGCGCGCCGGCCAGCCGCCAGTCATTCTCGAGTCCGCGCACCAGCGTCTTGGGGGCGAGCTTCTCGGCGGTGAGGTCGATCAGGGTGAGCTCGTAGCGCGCCTCGGTGCCCTCCGCCGACGACACCAGCAGCCAGCGACCGTCCTCGGTCACCTCGGCGATGTGGGTCAGACGCGGCCGGTCGGTGGTGGCGTGGACGAGGAAGTCCGCTTCCTGCGGCGTGCCCAGCCGGTGGAAATAGACGGCATGGTCGTGGTTCGCCGCCTGATGCTCCTGGCCGGCGCGCGGTTCGGGGAAGCGCGAGTAAAACACGCCCGATCCGTTGCCAGCCCAGCCGATGCCGCTGAACTTCACCCATTGGAGCTCGTCGGGCAGCGTCTCGCCGGTGGCGACGTCGAGGAAACGCAGGGTGCGCCAGTCGCTGCCGCCATCCTGCACCGTATAGGCAAGCTTGCGACCGTCGCGCGACGGCTCCCACTCACCGAGCGCGGTGGCACCATCCTCGGACCAATGGTTGGGATCGATCAGGATGCGCGCCTCGCCGTCGATGCGTTCACGCACGCACAGCATCGGCTGCGCTTCCAGACCGGGATTATACAGATGGAAATAGCGCTTGCCGCGCCGCCGCGGCAGCGAGGTGCGCTCATAGTCCCACAGCGCGGTCAGGCGGTCGGTGATCGCGACGCGGCCTTCGAGCGAGGCGAGATAGCCTTCCGTGAATGCCGCCTCGGCCTCCACCCAGGCCTGCACGCGCGAATCCTGGCGGACATCGCCCTCCAGCCAGCGCCACGGATCGGAGATGCTGCGACCGAACAGGATTTCGGCGCCGCCATCGCGCGGGGTGTCGGGGTAGGTGATCGGCCCTTCCGAGCTCATCGGTGGCGCATCCTCGCGTGGGGCGACAATTCCGCCCGGAAACACGGCGGTGCCTTACCCCTAGCGGCCCCCTGCCGGTGGTGGCAACCGGGAGGGTGCCAAAGAAAAAGGGCCGCCCCGATCCGGGACGGCCCTTTCTGTCATCTCGTCACGAGACGAAGGCTGCGGCTCAGGCCGCGTCCTCCAGCTCGTCGGCGACTTCGACCGGGCCCGAATCCTGGCCCTTGGCCGAGACGTCACGATCGACGAACTCGATGATCGCCATCTGGGCGGCGTCCGACGCGCGGATGCCGGCCTTGATGATGCGGGTGTAGCCGCCGTTGCGAGCGGCATAGCGCTCGGCCAGCACGTCGAACAGCTTGGCAAGCTGCACGTCGTCCTGAAGACGGGCGTGCGCAAGACGGCGGTTCGACAGGCCACCCTTCTTCGCGAGCGTGATCAGCTTCTCCACATACGGACGAAGCTCCTTCGCCTTGGCGAGGGTCGTGGTGATCTGCTCGTGCTTGATGAGCGCAGCCGACTGGTTGCGGAACAGGGCGATACGATGGGAAGCGGTCCGCTGAAGCTTACGACCGCCGACGCGATGGCGCATGATATTCTTCCTTCAAGTTCGTCCCGAAGCCGTTCGAGGTACTGCGGGCCAGGCGGTGAAACGGGGCACCGCCCATACCCCATGATAGGCCCCTCCCCCGCGGATGCGGGGGAGGGAAAGCCGAAATCAGTATTCCTGCTCGAGCTTCTTGGCCATTTCCTCGATGTTCTCCGGCGGCCAGCCGGGAATGTCCATTCCAAGGCGCAGACCCATCGACGAGAGCACTTCCTTGATCTCGTTGAGCGACTTGCGGCCGAAGTTCGGCGTGCGCAACATCTCGGCCTCGGTCTTCTGCACGAGGTCGCCGATGTAGATAATATTGTCGTTTTTCAGGCAGTTGGCCGAACGCACTGAAAGCTCGAGTTCGTCGACCTTTTTCAGCAGGTAGCGGTTGAGCTGGTTGGTATCGCCTTCCT
>DATGEV010000092.1:0-2262 GCA_035309885.1 Sphingomonas sp. | reverse complement strand
CGTCGGTGCCGACCAGCAGCGCCATGTGCGCGAACTGGGGCACCGCGGCATTCAGCGCCTCGAACATCTGGATCTGGATCGCGGTGTTGGCGACATGATCCTCGCCGCGCACGACATGGGAAACCTTCATGTCGATATCGTCGATCACGCTCGGCAGCAGATAGAGCCAGCTTCCGTCCGCACGGCGGATCACCGGATCGGAGAGCGCAGCCGCCTCGAAATGCTGGGGGCCACGTACAAGGTCGGTCCACGCCATTGCCTTCGCGTCGAGCTTGAAGCGCCAGTGCGGGCGGACGCCTTCGGCCTCGAGCGCTTGCCGCCGTTCGGCGGAGAGCTTGAGCGCGGCGCGGTCATAGAGCGGTGGCAGCCCGCGGCCGAGCGCGATGCGGCGCCTGATCGCCAGCTCCTCCTCGCTCTCGTAGCAGGGATAGGCGCGCCCCGCGGCGTGCAGCGTCTCGAATGCCCGCTCGTAGAGCGCGAAGCGGTCCGACTGGCGCACCTCGCCATCGGGAATGAGGCCGAGCCAGTCCAGATCCTCGCGGATCGCCTCGACGAACGCTTCGGTCGAGCGCGCCCGGTCGGTATCATCGAGGCGCAGCAGGAACTTGCCGCCAACCTGCCGCGCCGCCAGCCAGCAGACCAGCGCGGTGCGGATATTGCCGACATGCAGCCGCCCGGTGGGCGAGGGCGCGAAGCGCGTGATGGTGGGGAATCCCGACGTCATGACTGTCCCTCTAGCAGGCTCGGGGCGGTCGGCAACTTGGCAGGCGGGCGTCGTGTCGCTAAGGCGCGCGAACAGATGCCCGCTTGAGCGGTGCCGCTGGGGATATCCGTCCATGAAACTATTGTCGGGCAACTCGAACCTGACCCTGGCGAAAGCCATCGCCGACTATCTCGACATCCCGCTCACCAAGGCGAGCGTGCGGCGCTTCGCCGACGAGGAGATCTTCGTCGAGATCCAGGAGAATGTGCGCGGAGAGGACGTGTTCGTCGTCCAGTCGACCGCCTTCCCGGTCAATGACAACCTCATGGAATTGCTGATCTGCATCGATGCGCTGAAGCGCGCGTCGGCCAAACGGATCACCGCGGTTCTGCCCTATTTCGGCTATGCCCGCCAGGATCGGAAGCCCGGCCCCCGCACGCCGATCTCGGCCAAGCTGGTGGCGAACCTCGTCACCGTCGCGGGGGCCGACCGCGTGCTGTCGGTCGATCTCCACGCCGGGCAGATCCAGGGCTTCTTCGATATTCCGACCGACAATCTCTATGCCGCGCCGGTGATGTCGGCCGACATCCAGGCGCGCTTCTCGGGCAAGAACCTGATGGTCGTCTCGCCCGACGTCGGCGGCGTGGTGCGCGCCCGCGCCCTCTCCAAGCGGCTCGGCAACGCGCCGCTCGCGATCGTCGACAAGCGCCGCGAAAAGCCGGGCGAGTCGGAGGTGATGAACATCATCGGCGATCCGGCCGGGCGCTTCTGCATCCTGGTCGACGACATCGTCGATTCGGCGGGCACGCTCTGCAACGCGGCGGCTGCGCTGCGTCAGGCGGGCGCCGAGGACGTCGTCGCCTATGTCAGCCATGGCGTGCTGTCGGGCGGGGCTGTGGCCCGCGTCGAGGGCTCGCAGCTCACCGAGCTGGTGGTGACCGATTCGATCGCCGCCCCGCCAGCGGTGGCCGAGGCGCACAAGATCCGCCAGCTCACCATCGCGCCGCTGCTCGCCGAGGCGATCAAGCGCATCGCCGACGAAAGTTCGGTGTCCTCGCTGTTCGACTGATTCTCAAACCCTCTCCCGCTTTCATGGGAGAGGGAAGAGGCCTTACGCATCCGCCGGCGGTGGGGCGAAGGGGTCGTAGCTGCCGAAGCTCCACACATTCCCCTCCGGATCGCGCGCGGTGTAGCCGCGGCCCGGATAGCCTTCATTGTCGTGCGGCTCGGTCAGGACCTCGGCGCCCGCCGCCTTGGCGCGGTCATGGTGCGCGTCGGGGTCGGCCACCACCGCATAGACGCACATGTTGATGCCGCCGGCTTCCCGGGGCGTCTTCCAGCCATAGCGCTCCTGCGTCTCGCCCTCCTGCGCGCTCGACAGCATGACCATGTTGCCGTCGAGCAGCAGTTGTGCGTGGTGGATGATCTGCTGGTCCTCGTCGTCGGCATAGACGGCGTGCGGCAGGAAGCCGAAGGCATCACACAGGAACAGGATCGCTTGCGGAGCATCTTCATAGCGCAGGCAGGGGATGATGGCGGGGCGGAGGGACATGATTCGG
>DATGEV010000091.1:0-4291 GCA_035309885.1 Sphingomonas sp. | reverse complement strand
CGAAGTCTATATGCCGCTGACGCCGATGTTCCATGTCCATGCCTGGGGCGTGCCCTATATCGCGACGATGCTGGGCATCAAGCAGGTCTATCCCGGCCGCTACGAGCCCAACACGATCCTCGATCTGCGGGCGAAGGAGGGCGTCACCTTCTCGCATTGCGTGCCCACCATCTTGCAGATGCTGTTCGCAGCCGCCGACCAGCGCGGGATCAGCCTCGAGGGCTGGCAGATGACGATCGGCGGCGCCGCGCTGACCCAGGCGCTGTGCCGCGAAGGACGGCGGCGGGGCATGGACATTTTGGCCGGCTACGGCATGTCCGAAACCGCGCCGACGATCGCGCTCTGCCATCGCCGTCCGGGCGCCGACCACAGCGACGAGGCGGAAGTCGCCGCGCTCACCATGACCGGCGTGCCGGTGCCGCTCGTCTCGGTCCGCATCGTCGGCGAGGGGATGCGCGATTTGCCGGCCGACGGCGTGTCGCGCGGCGAGATCGTGGTCCGCGCGCCGTGGCTGACGCCCTGTTACACCGGCGATCCGGAGGCTTCCGAAGCGCTCTGGGAGGGCGGCTGGCTGCACACGCAAGACGTCGCCACGATCGACGGCCAGGGCTTCATCCAGATCCGAGACCGGCTGAAGGATGTCATCAAGACCGGCGGCGAATGGATCTGCTCGCTCACCGTCGAGGATCTGATCGCCGGCGTCGAAGGTGTCGCCGAGATCGCGGTGATCGGCGTCCCCGATCCGCGCTGGAGCGAGCGGCCAATCGCTGTGGCGGTGGCCCAGCCGGGTATGACGGTGACGCTCGATGCAATCAATGCGCCGCTGCTGCAGGCCGTCGAGCGCGGCGAGATCAGCCGCTTCGCGCTGCTCGACCGGATCGAGCTGATCGACGCGATGCCCAAGACCAGCGTCGGCAAGGTCGACAAGAAGGAGCTGCGCGCCCGTTTCGCCACCGCGCCCATGGTGAAGGCCACCGCGACGGTGTGACCGAGCGGCGGGCGAGAATGCGCTGAGCTTCTCGTCCGCCGCCGTGTCCGATCAACGTTCCCAGGGCGGCGGCGCGTAGAGCTCGGCCAGATGGGCGACATAGGCGCGGACCGCCGCGGGCAGCGGCGTCGCGCGGGCGTGGACGGCGTAGATGCCGACGTCGGTGGCGCCCAGCCAGTCGGGCAGGATGCGCAGCAGGGCGCCAGAGGCCAGCTCCTGCCCGACGTCCCAGGTCGATCGCAGCGCGATGCCGGCGCCCGCCAGCGCCAGCTCGCGCACCACCTCGCTCGAATTGGTGCGGACATGGCTGTCGACGTCGAGCACGCGCCGCGCCTTGGCGCTCTCCAGCCGCCACGGCGTCTGGTTCGAGGCGGCGAGCAGCCGATGGCCGGCAAGATCGTTGAGCGAGGCGGGCGTGCCGTGACGGTCGAGATAGGCCGGCGCCGCGCACAGCACACGACGGTTGGGGGCGAGCAGCTGCGCGGCGAGGCTGGCGGAGCGTGGCTCCGGTGCGATGCGGATGGCGACGTCGATCCGGTCCGCGACCAGATCGACGAAGCCGTCGTCGAGCAGCATCTCGATCTGCACGGCGGGGTGGCGTTCGAGGAAGCCCGACAGATGGGGCGCCACATGCAGCCGCCCGAACGAAGTGGGAGCCGAGATGCGCAGCGGCCCGCTCGGGCTCTCGGCGCGGCCGGCGACGCGGGCCTCGGCGGCCTCGGTCGCGGCGAGGATCGCGCGGACATCATCGTGGAAGATCCGCCCTGCCTCGGTCGGTGCGAGCCGGCGCGTGCTGCGGTGGATCAGCCGGGCGCCCAGCCGCGCCTCCATCGCTGCCAGTCGCTTCGACGCGGCGGCCGGCGACAGGCCCAGCTCGCGCCCCGCCGCCGACAGGCTGCCCAGATCGAGAATGCGCGCGAACAGGCAATAGTCGTGGTCCACATTCTTTCTCCTCAGGAGAAAATGCTTTCACGCATTTCCGTCTAATGATGCAATCGCCGATACGCTATGATCCGGCCATGATGGGAGAAACTGGCATGGCGGACGGGATCGACAGGGCGGGGCTTGCAGTCGCCGAGCCGCTGGCGGACTTCATCGAGCAGCAAGTGCTGCCCGGCACCGGCATCGCCGCGGAGGTCTTCTGGCAGGGCACCGCCGCTCTCTTCGCCCGCTTCGCGCCTGAGAATGCCGCGCTGCTCGCGAAGCGCGACGATCTCCAGGCCCAGATCGACGCCTGGCATCAGGCCCGCGCCGGGCAGCCGATGGATGCCGCCGCCTACCAGGCCTTCCTGCGCGAGATCGGCTATCTCGTCCCCGAGCCCGCGCCCTTCGCCGTCACCACCAATCGCGTCGACGACGAGGTCGCGTGGCTCGCCGGGCCGCAGCTGGTCGTGCCGGTGCTCAACGAGCGCTTCCTGCTCAACGCCGCCAATGCGCGCTGGGGGAGCCTCTATGATGCGCTCTACGGCACCGATGCGCTGGGCTCGCTGCCAGCGGGCGGCGGCTATGACACGGCGCGCGGCGGCGAGGTGATCGCCCGCGCCAAGGCCTTTCTCGACGCGGCCGTGCCGCTCGCCGAGGGGCGCTGGGCGGATCTCGCCGGCGGCGAGCCGACGCTGGCCGATCCGGCGCAGTTCGTTGGCCGGGCGGGCGACAACCTGCTCTTTCGCCACCACGGCCTGCACATCGAGCTGGTGATCGACCGCAGCCACCCGATCGGCCGCGGCGATCCCGCCGGCATCGCCGATGTCCTGCTCGAATCGGCGCTCACCACCATCTGCGATCTCGAGGATTCGATCGCGGCGGTCGATGCCGAGGACAAGGTCGCCGCCTATGCCAACTGGCTGGGGCTGATGAAGGGCGACCTCGAGGCCCGCTTCGACAAGGGCGGCCAAACGCTGACCCGCGCGCTGGAGCCCGATCGCCGCTACACCGCGCCGGACGGTTCGACGCTTGTGCTCCCCGGCCGTGCGCTGCTGTTCGTGCGCAATGTCGGCCATCTGATGACCACCCCGGCCATCCTGCTGCCGGGCGGCGGCGAGGCGCCCGAAGGCATCCTCGACGGCCTTGTCACGTCGCTGATCGCGCTGCACGACCTCGATGGCGGCGGTCGTTTCCGCAATAGCCGGGCGGGCTCGATCTATATCGTGAAGCCCAAGATGCACGGACCGGAAGAGGCCGACTTCACCAACCGCCTGTTCGACGCGATCGAGGATCTGCTGGGCCTCGCGCGCCACACGATCAAGGTGGGCGTGATGGACGAGGAGCGCCGCACTTCGGCCAATCTCGCCGCCTGCATCGAGGCGGTGAAGGGCCGCATCGTGTTCATCAACACCGGCTTCCTCGATCGCACCGGGGACGAGATCCACACCTCGATGCGGGCCGGGCCGATGATCCGCAAGGGCGCGATGAAGGCCTCGGCCTGGATTGACGCCTATGAGAAGCGCAATGTCGCGATCGGCCTCGCCTGTGGGCTGGCGGACAAGGCGCAGATCGGCAAGGGCATGTGGGCCGCGCCCGATCGCATGGCCGACATGCTGGAGCAGAAGATCGGCCACCCGCGGTCCGGCGCCACCACCGCCTGGGTGCCCTCGCCGACGGCGGCGACACTGCACGCGATGCACTATCATGCGGTCGACGTGGCCGAACGGCAGAAGGCGATCGCGGCCGATCCGGTGCCGCCGCTCGACGCGCTGCTGGCGGTGCCGCTGGCCGAGGGGCGCAACTGGTCGAGCCAAGAGATCACCGACGAGCTCGACAACAACGCGCAGGGCATCCTGGGCTATGTCGTGCGCTGGGTGGATCAGGGGGTGGGCTGCTCCAAGGTGCCCGATATCCACGACATCGGCCTGATGGAGGACCGCGCGACGCTGCGCATCTCCTCGCAGCACATGGCCAACTGGATGCTCCACGGCGTCGCGAGCGCGGCCGAGGTGAACGCCGCGCTGACGCGGATGGCGGCGAAGGTGGACGCGCAGAATGCGGGCGATCCCGCCTACCGGCCGATGGCGGGCCGAGAGGCCGACAGCCTCGCCTTCCAGGCGGCGCGCGCCTTGGTGTTCGAGGGGCTCGCCCAGCCCAACGGCTATACCGAGCCGCTGCTCCACCGCTTCCGGCAGCGAGTGAAAGCCGGGAGTTGAACACCGGCCGAAGTTGACAAAGTTGACACCACCGAGACCCAAAATCGGGGCCGGGCGAGTGGAGCGGACACTGAGAAGGACCGGGCTCGATCGCGAGTCATCGCCATCGTGTCAGAGGAAATCCTCTTATGGTCGAATTCAAGGGCTCGACGCAGGATTATGG
>DATGEV010000090.1:0-5661 GCA_035309885.1 Sphingomonas sp. | reverse complement strand
GCCGCCTTGGGTTGCTGCGCCAGTTCGCCAGCCTTGCGGCTGCCACGGTTGGTGTAGAATACGAAGCCGCGCGCATCATGGCCCTTGAGTAGCACCATGCGCGCCGACGGCATCCCGTCCGCGCCGACGGTCGCCAGCGCCATCGCGTTGGGGTCGTTGGGCTCGCTGGCCTTGGCCTCGGCGAGCCAGGTGTCGAACAGGGCGTGAGGGTCGTCGATCATGACGCCCTCATAGCGTTGGTCGCGCTCTTGCGTTAGGCGTGACACGTCCACATCTCAGCTGTTGCAATTCGGCAACAGTTGGTTGCGGCAATGACTGAGATACAGATAAGCGATGGCGGATCCCTATCAGACCCTGGGCGTGGCCCGCAGTGCCGACGAAGCAGCGATCAAGAAGGCGTATCGCAAGCTCGCCAAGGAGCTGCACCCTGATCGCAACACGGACAATCCCCAGGCGGCGGAACGCTTCTCGAAGGTGACCGCGGCCTATGACCTCTTGTCCGACAAGGATAAGCGCGCGCGCTTCGATCGCGGCGAGATCGATGCTGATGGCAATCCCAAGGCCCCGTTCGGATTCGGCGGACAGGGCGGCGGCAACCCCTTCGGCGGGCGTGGCGGCTTCCGGCCCGGCGCGGGCCCGGGCGGTGCCGCCGGCTTCGACGGCGAGAGTGGCGATTTCAGCAGCATCTTCGATGAACTGTTCGGCGGTGGGGGCGGCCCCTTCAGCGGCCGCCGCCGCGGTGGGACGCCTCCCCAGCAGAAGGGCGCCGACGTCGCCTATCGCCTGACCGTGAGCTTTGAAGACGCCGCCGCGCTGCGGCCGCAACGCGTCCATCTCGCCAATGGCAAGACGATCGAACTGAAGCTGCCCGCCGGGGTCGAGACGGGTACCCAGCGCCGTCTCGCCGGGCAGGGGGAAGCCGGCCCCGGCGGCCCCGGCGACGCGATCGTTACCATCGAGGTGCAGCCGCACCGTTTCTTCACGCGCGAGGGTGACGATGTCCGCCTCGATCTGCCGGTGCGGCTCGACGAGGCGGTGCTGGGCGGCAAGGTCAAGGTACCCACGGTCGACGGGCCGGTGATGGTGACGGTGCCCAAGGGCTCGACATCGGGCAAGGTGCTGAGGCTCGGCGGCAAGGGTTTCCATCGCGCCACCAGCGGGCGGGGCGACCAGCTCGTTACGCTGCTGGTCGATCTGCCGTCGGGCGATGCCGAGCTCGAGCGGCTGGTGGAGAGCTGGACCAGTGATCGGTCGCGCAACCCCCGCGCGGGGCTTGGCGTCTAGGCGGGCGTGAAGGGGCTCTCCCCCGAAAGCCCCGAGGCCCGCGCCGCGCGTGGCGGCGAGGGGCGGCGGCGCGTCCATCTCCTGTTCGGCGATCGCGCGTTCGAGGTGGTGCGGCGCGTGGTGATCGGCGTCTATTCGGATGGCTTCATCCACGCCGGCAACCTCGCTTATCTGACGCTGCTCGCGCTCTTCCCCTTCTTCATCATCATGACCGCGCTGGCCCAACTGTTCGGCCGCTCGGACGATGGCGCGGAGGCGGTCAGTTCCTTCCTGCGGGTACTGCCGCACGGGGTGGCGGGGTTGCTGCGCCCGGCGATCGATTCGGTGCTGGCGGCGCGCACCGGCCCGCTGCTCTGGCTGGGCGCGGTGGTCGGCTTGTGGACGGTCGGCAGCTTCATCGAGACGATCCGCGACATCCTGCGCCGCGCTTATGGCCTGCGCGCCGGCGGAAGTTTCTGGCACGGCCGGCTGGGATCGGTGGCGATCATCATCGTCGCGGTGATGCTCGTCATGCTGGCCTTCGCGGCCCAGGTGGCGCTGACTGCGGCGGAGCAGTTCGTCTATCGCCTGCTGCCCTTCGCGCAGGAGGTGGCGGGGTGGATCGGTCTGTCGCGGCTGGTGCCCGCGGTGGTGATGTTCGGCGCGCTCTACATCCTGTTCTACACGCTGACCCCCAGCCGCTACCGCTTCTCGAACGCGCCCAAATGGCCAGGCGCGCTGTTCACCTCGGTCTGGTGGCTCGCAACCACCGTGGTGCTGCCCGAGGTGCTGGCGTGGCTCGGCAACTATAACCGCACCTATGGCAGCCTGGCGGGTGTGATCGTCATGCTGTTCTTCTTCTGGCTGGTGGGGTTCGGGATGGTGATCGGTGCCCATGTGAACGCGGCACTGGCGGAGTCGCCCCCTGCGCGCCTAAAGGAGGCGCCCGAACAGACAGAGGAGGCATCATGGCCGGTTTGATGGAAGGCAAGCGCGGGCTCATCATGGGCCTAGCTAATGATCGCTCGCTCGCGTGGGGTATCGCCAAGATGCTGCGCGAGCAGGGCGCAGAGCTTGCTTTCAGTTACCAGGGCGAGGCGTTGGAAAAGCGCGTCCGTCCGCTCGCCGAGCAGTTGGGCTCGAATTTCCTGATCGATTGCGACGTGTCGGACATGGCCGCGCTCGATCGCACGTTTGAGGAAATGGCGGCGCGCTGGCCGACAATCGACTTCGTCGTCCATGCCGTCGGCTTCTCGGACAAGACCGAGCTGCGCGGTCGTTTCTACGACACGACGCTCGACAATTTCCTGATGACGATGAACATCTCGGCCTACAGCTTCGTGGCGGTCGCCAAGCGGGCGCGCGAGTTGATGCCGAACGGCGGCTCGCTGCTGACGCTGAGCTATTACGGCGCCGAGAAGGTGGTTCCGCACTACAACGTCATGGGCGTGGCCAAGGCCGCGCTGGAGACGAGCGTGAAGTACCTCGCGGTCGATCTCGGTCGCGATGCGATCCGGGTCAACGCGATCTCGGCCGGCCCGATCAAGACGCTGGCCGCCTCGGGCATCGGCGACTTCCGCTACATCATGAAGTGGAACGAGCTGAACGCCCCGCTCAAACGCAACGTGACGATCGAGGATGTCGGCGGCTCCGGCCTCTATTTCCTGTCCGATCTGTCGGCGGGCGTGACGGGCGAGATCCACCATGTGGATGCGGGCTACAATGTCGTCGGCATGAAGGCCGAGGACGCGCCCGACATTGCCCTTGTCTGAGGGGGCGCTGGCCAGATGAGCTACAACAGCTTCGGCCGGGTCTTCCGGTTCACCACCTGGGGCGAAAGCCACGGGCCGGCGCTCGGCGCCGTGGTGGACGGGTGCCCGCCGGGGCTGTCACTCTCTGAAGCCGATATCCAGCCCTGGCTGGACCGGCGGCGGCCGGGCACGTCGCGTTTCACCACGCAGCGGCAGGAGCCGGATCAGGTCTGCATCCTGTCGGGCGTGTTCGAGGGCAAGACCACCGGCACCCCGATCAGCCTCATCATCGAGAATGTCGACCAGCGTTCCAAGGATTATTCCGAGGTGGCGCTGGCCTATCGCCCTGGCCATGCCGACTATGTCTATGACGCTAAGTACGGTTTCCGCGACTATCGCGGCGGTGGGCGGTCCTCGGCGCGCGAGACGGCGGCACGGGTGGCGGCAGGCGCGGTGGCCCGCGCGGTGATCCCCGAGGTCCGCATCCGCGCCTATCTGGTCGAGCTCGGCGGCGATGTCATCGACCGTGCCGCGTTCGACGATGCCCAGATCGACGCCAACCCCTTCTTCTGTCCCGACGCGGCCGCCGCCAAGCGCTGGGAAGAGATCCTCGATCGCACGCGCAAGGCCGGCTCCTCGGTCGGCGCGGTGGTTGAATGCGTGGCGGACGGCGTGCCGGCGGGCTGGGGATCCCCTATCTATGCCAAGCTCGATGCCGAGCTTGCGGCGGCGTGCATGTCGATCAACGCGGTGAAGGGCGTCGAGATCGGTGACGGTTTTGCCGCCGCGCGGCTGACCGGCGAGCAGAACGCCGATCCGATGCGGCCGGGCGATGACGGCAAGCCGGTCTTCCTTGCCAACCATGCCGGTGGTGTCGCTGGTGGCATCGCCACAGGGCAGCCGGTGGTGGTGCGCGTGGCGCTGAAGCCCACCTCCTCGATCCTCACACCGGTCGAGACGATCACTCGTGACGGCGAAGCGAGCGATATCCGCACCAAGGGTCGCCACGATCCCTGCGTCGGCATCCGCGCGGTGCCGGTGGTCGAGGCGATGATGGCGCTGGTACTGGCCGACCAGAAGCTGCTCCACCGGGCCCAGACGGGCCGCTAAGCGCCTCAGGGCGCGACATTCTCCACGTTCAACCGGTCCTAAGAACCGATGGGATGCGGCACTCTCCCGGGGTGCGGCGCGTTCCTCGTTAACCTTTTAAGGTACCCTGTAAGGAGAATATGGATGCGCACCACTTTGCTGATCACCGCGGCGGCCATCGCGCTCGCACCGGCGGCCGTTCTGGCCCAGGCCGCGGGTTCGGCCGGCACGCCGCCGTCCGGCACAATGTCGCCCTCGGGCGCCAGCGGAGACATGGGTGCGCCGCCGCTGAGCGGTGATCCCTCCGCGGCGGCCAGCGCCCCCACCAGCGCGAGCGGCGATGCTGCGGCGAGCGCGAGCACCGGATCGACCGATGTTAACGCCACCGCCTCCGGCTCGTCGACCACCAAGACCAAGCACAAGCATAAGCCGAAGTAAGTCGGCCGCTGCGAACGGGGAGACCCGTCGCGCGGGGAGGGCCGGAGCAGCGATGCTCCGGCCCTTTTCATATCAGTCGGCGAAGGGATCGCGCACGAGGATGGTGTCGTCGCGCTCGGGGCTGGTGGAGACCAGCGCCACCGGGCAGCGGATCAGCTCTTCCACGCGGCGGATATACTTGACCGCCGCCGCCGGAAGCTGAGCCCAGCTGCGCGCGCCGGCAGTGGATTCGCTCCAGCCTTCGATCGTCTCGTAGATCGGCTCGACCGCGGCCTGATCCGAGGCGTGGGGCGGCAGATAGTCATAATGCTTGTCGCCGATGCGGTAGCCGACGCAGATCTTGATTGCGTCGAGGCCGTCGAGCACGTCGAGCTTGGTGAGCGCGATGCCCGAGATGCCGGACACCGCCGCCGCCTGCCGCACCAGCACCGAATCGAACCAGCCGCAGCGGCGCTTGCGCCCGGTGACGGTGCCGAATTCATGGCCGCGCGTGCCGAGGCGCTCGCCGATCTCGTTGTCCTGCTCGGTCGGGAAGGGCCCCGAGCCGACGCGCGTGGTGTAGGCCTTGGCGATGCCCAGCACGAAGCCTGCCGCATTGGGGCCGAGGCCCGAGCCACCCGCCGCGGTGCCCGCGATGGTGTTGGACGAGGTGACGAACGGATAGGTGCCATGGTCGACGTCGAGCAGGATGCCCTGCGCGCCCTCGAACAGGATGCGCTTGCCGGCCTGCTTGGCCTCGTTGAGCGTCACCCACACCGGCTTGGCATAGGGCAGCACCACGTCGGTGATCTCGCGCAGGTCCGCCAGCAGGCGCTCGCGGTCGATCGGCGGCTCGCCGAAGCCGGCGCGGAGCGCATCGTGATGCGCGCACAGCCGCTCGATCTGGGGGCCCAGCGCGTCGAGATGGGCGAGGTCGCACACACGGATCGCGCGGCGGCCGACCTTGTCCTCATAAGCCGGGCCGATGCCGCGGCGTGTGGTGCCGATCTTGCCGGCACCGCTCGCATCCTCGCGCAGCCCGTCGAGGTCGCGGTGGAAGGGCAGGATCAGCGGGCAGGTCTCGGCGATCTGGAGATTGTCAGGCGTGATCGTCACGCCCTGGCCGCGCAGCTTGGCGATC
>DATGEV010000089.1:0-2406 GCA_035309885.1 Sphingomonas sp. | reverse complement strand
GGGTGAGCCCCAAGAGCGGGCAGGCGGTGTCGCGCGCGGCGGGCGAGCCCTATGCGGCGAAGCTGCTGCCGCTGCCGCGCTTCCTGCTGGCAGGCGGCGATGCGGAATGGGCCGAGGTCCGCGACGCATTGCGTCTCACCGGTTTCTTCCTCGAACGCGATCTGCTGGGGAGCGCGCGCGCCGGCGTGTTTGATGCGCGCGAACGGCTGGTGACGCGGATCGCGCGGCTGGCTAGCGGCTGAGGCGGGGTTGCGCTGCACCGCGGCGGCGGGCATGGCCGGCCGGCACCCAAGACGCGGAGGACCCTCGCCATGCTGATCGCGCTTCTGCCCGGAGACGGGATCGGACCCGAAGTGGTGGCCGAGGCGCGCCGCGTGCTTGATGCGGCCTGCGGGGACATGCTGTCCTACGAGGAAGCGCCGGTCGGTGCGGCCGGTTGGCGGGCGGAGGGGCATCCGCTGCCGCCCGCGACGCTGGACCTGGCGAGGCGCGCCCGCGCGGTGCTGTTCGGTGCGGTGGGCGATCCTGCCTGCGATGGGCTGGAGCGCCATCTGCGGCCCGAACAGGCGATCCTGGGGCTTCGCAAGGAGCTTGGCCTGTTCGCCAACCTCCGCCCGGCGAAGCTGTTTCCCGAACTGGTCGGTGCCTCGGCGCTGCGCCCGGAGATCGCGCGCGACATCGATCTGCTGATCGTCCGCGAGCTGACCGGCGACGTCTATTTCGGCCAGCCGCGCGGCCGTCGCACCACCGATGCCGGTCGCCGCGAAGGCTTCGACACGATGCGCTATGACGAGGACGAGATCGCCCGTATCGCGACCGTCGGTTTCGAGACCGCGCGGCGCCGCCGCAAGCAGCTTTGCTCGGTCGACAAGGCCAATGTTCTGGAAACGTCGCAGCTGTGGCGCGATGTGGTGATCGAGGTGTCGGCTGACTATCCGGACGTCGAGCTCGAGCACATGTATGTCGACAATGCCGCGATGCAGCTGGTGCGCGCGCCGGGCCATTTCGACGTGATCGTCACCGGCAATCTGTTCGGCGACATCCTGTCCGATCAGGCATCGATGGCCGCGGGTTCGATCGGGATGCTGCCGTCGGCTGCGCTGGGCGGCGGTTGGCGCGGTGCGCCCGGTCTGTACGAACCGATCCACGGATCGGCGCCCGATATTGCCGGGCAGGGCAAGGCCAATCCGCTCGCCACCATCCTGTCGTCGGCGATGATGCTGCGCCATTCGCTGGACATGCCGACCGAGGCGGACCGGATCGAGGCCGCCGTCGCCGCTGCGCTCGCCGCCGGGCACCGCACCGCGGATCTTGGCGGCACGACGAGCACGCGTGCGATGGGCGACGCGGTGCTGGCCGCTCTTTGAACGCTATTCGCTGGCGAACAGCTCCTGCTCGATGGCACTGATGATGGCGTCGTCGTCGGGCGCCATATCGGGCGCGAACCGCGCGACCACCGTGCCGTCGCGACCGATCAGGAACTTCTCGAAGTTCCACAGTATTTCGGGGGCGGGGTTGGGAGTCATGCCGCGGGCTTCGAGTCGCCGGCGCAGATTCTCGCTGCCGGCGGCGATGGGCTGGGCGTCGGTCAGTGCTTCGTACAGCGGGTGCTTGTCCTCGCCGGCGACCGAGATCTTCGAGAACATCGGGAAGTCGACCGCATATTTGTCGGCGCTGAACACGGCGATCTCGGCGTCGTTGCCCGGTTCCTGCTCGCCGAAATTATTGGCGGGGAAGCCCAGCACCGCAAAGCCCTTGTCGCGATATTTGGTGAACAGCGTCTCGAGCGCCTCATATTGCGGCGTGAATCCGCATTTCGAGGCGACATTCACGACCAGCAGCACCTTGCCGGAGAACCGGCCCAAGTCGCTCTCTTCGCCGTCGATGGTCTTGATCGGGATTTGCTGGAGTTCGATCGCCACGGTTCATCCTCCTGGCAGCGGGAGCGATATCGGGATGCGTGCGCCTCGCTTCAAGCGGTGCATTGACGCGGGCGCGCCCCGCACGGCAAAGCGGGGGAGATGAAGAGACATACGGGACAGGATCGCAGCGTCACGACGCGCTGGCGACCGGCAACGCAGGCAGTTCGCGGCGGCTCGGCGCGATCGGAATTTGGCGAGACATCGGAGGCGATCTTCCTGACGTCCGGCTACGCCTATGACTGCGCGGCGGACGCGGCGGCGCGTTTCGCCGGCGAGCAGGCGGGAATGACCTATTCGCGCCTCCAGAATCCCACCGTGGAGATGCTGGAGCAGCGCATCGCCCTGCTGGAGGGCGCCGAATCGGCGCGCTGCATGGCGTCGGGCATGGCGGCGATGACGGCGGCTTTGCTCTGCCAGCTCTCGGCCGGCGATCATCTGGTCGGCGCGCGCGCGGCGTTCGGATCGTGCCGCTGGCTCACCGATA
>DATGEV010000088.1:0-11350 GCA_035309885.1 Sphingomonas sp. | reverse complement strand
CCGCTTCGGCGGCGGGGTGTCGGACGGCGGCGCGGGCGACAAAAATCTGCTCGGCGGCAAGGGCGCGAATCTGGCCGAAATGGCTTCGATCGGTCTGCCCGTGCCGCCGGGCTTCACCATCTCGACCGAGATGTGCACGCGCTATTATGAGGAAGGCGAGATCTTCCCCGACAGCGTGCGCGCCGAAGTGGCAGCCGGCATCGCGCATGTAGAGGGCATCACCGGCAAGCTCTTCGGCGATGCAGCAAATCCGCTGCTGGTGTCGGTGCGTTCGGGCGCCCGTGTGTCGATGCCGGGCATGATGGACACGGTGCTCAACCTTGGCCTCAACGACGTCACGGTGGAGGGTCTGGCGACCGGCTCGGGCGACGAGCGCTTCGCGTGG
Source organism: Sphingomonas sp. (assembly GCA_035309885.1). Classification (GTDB taxonomy): domain Bacteria; phylum Pseudomonadota; class Alphaproteobacteria; order Sphingomonadales; family Sphingomonadaceae; genus Solisphingomonas. The sequence goes on along the minus strand of DATGEV010000088.1, from coordinate 10,965 downwards.
GACAGCTATCGCCGCTTCATCCAGATGTATTCCGACGTGGTGCTGGAGCTCGATCACGGCGCCTTCGAGGAAGCGCTGGAGATCGCCAAGGAAGACAAGGGCTATTCGCTCGACACCGAGATGACGGCGGAGGACTGGAAGGCCCTCGTCCGCCGCTACAAGGATCTGGTCCAGGAGCTTTGGGCCAAGCCCTTCCCGCAGGATGTGCAGGAGCAGCTGTGGGGCGCGATCGGCGCCGTATTCGGATCGTGGCAGTCCGAACGCGCTAAGGTCTATCGCCGGCTGAACGACATCCCCGGCGACTGGGGCACCGCCGTCAACGTACAGGCGATGGTGTTCGGCAATATGGGCGACACCTCGGCAACGGGCGTGGCGTTCACGCGCGATCCGTCGAAGGGCGACCGCGCCTATTATGGCGAGTTCCTGATCAACGCGCAGGGCGAGGATGTCGTCGCCGGCATCCGCACGCCACAATATCTGACCAAGGCCGCCAGGGACGAGGCGGGCGCCAAGGCCCCCTCGATGGAAGAGGCGATGCCCGAGGTCTATACCGAGCTCGCCCGCGTGTTCGACCTGCTGGAAACGCATTACCGCGATATGCAGGACATCGAGTTCACCGTGCAGGAGGGCAAGCTCTGGATGCTCCAGACGCGCTCGGGCAAGCGCACCGCCAAGGCGGCGCTCAAGATCGCGGTGGAGATGGCGAACGAGGGCCTGATCGATCAGGAAACCGCGATCCTGCGCGTCGATCCGCAGGCGCTCGACCAGCTGCTCCACCCGACGCTCGATCCGGAGGCGCCCCGCGACGTGATCGCCAAGGGCCTGCCCGCCTCGCCGGGCGCGGCATCGGGCATCATCGTGTTCGACGCCGAGACCGCTGAACTGCGCGCCGAGCGCGGCGACAGCGTCGTCCTGGTCCGCATCGAGACCTCGCCCGAGGACATCCACGGTATGCACGCGGCGCGCGGCATCCTGACGGCGCGCGGCGGCATGACCAGCCACGCCGCGGTGGTAGCGCGCGGCATGGGCCGCCCCTGCGTCTCCGGCGCAGGCACGCTGGCGATCGACGCCAAGGCCAAGCGGATGCGCGTCTCCGGCCGCGAGTTCCACGAGGGCGACATCATCACCATCGACGGCTCGACCGGCGAAGTGATGGCGGGCGAGGTGGCGACGGTGCAGCCCGAGCTGGCCGGCGATTTCGGCACGCTGATGGAATGGGCCGACAAGGTCCGTCGCCTCAAGGTGCGCACCAACGCCGAGACCCCGCTCGATTGCCGCACCGCGCGCGATTTCGGCGCCGAGGGCATCGGGCTCTGCCGCACCGAGCATATGTTCTTCGACGCCGGCCGCATCACCGCGGTGCGCCAGATGATCCTGGCCGAGAAGGAGGCCGGCCGCCGCGCCGCGCTGGCCAAGCTGCTGCCTGAACAGCGCGCCGATTTCACCTCGATCTTCGAGATCATGGCCGGTCTGCCGGTGACGATCCGCCTGCTCGATCCGCCGCTGCACGAGTTCCTGCCGCACGAGGAGCATGAGTTCGAGGAGGTTGCGACGGCATCGGGGCTGACCGTCGAGGAGCTGCGCCAGCGGGCATCCGAACTGCATGAGTTCAACCCGATGCTCGGCCATCGCGGCTGCCGTCTGGGCGTCACTTACCCCGAGATCTACGAGATGCAGGCGCGCGCCATCTTCGAGGCCGCGGTCGACGTCGCGGAGAAGTCCGGCGAGGCGCCGATCCCCGAGGTGATGGTGCCGCTTGTCGCCACCCGTCGTGAGCTGGAACTGATGAAGAAGGTGATCGACGAGACGGCGAAAGCCGTGTTCGCCGAGAAGGGGCGGACGGTCGAGTATCTGGTCGGCACGATGATCGAGTTGCCGCGCGCGGCGCTGCGCGCGGGCGAGATTGCCGAGGTGGGCGAGTTCTTCTCGTTCGGTACCAATGATCTCACCCAGACCACGCTGGGCGTCTCGCGCGATGACGCGGCGCGCTTCCTGTCGGTCTATGTCGAGAAGGGGATCTACGCGAAGGATCCGTTCGTCAGCCTCGACATCGAGGGCGTCGGCGAACTGATCGAGATCGCCGCCGAGCGTGGCCGCAAGGCGCGCCCGGGGATCAAGCTCGGCATCTGCGGCGAGCATGGCGGCGATCCCGCCTCGATCGCCTTCTGCGAGAAGACGGGGCTCGATTATGTCTCGGCTTCGCCCTATCGCGTGCCGATCGCGCGGCTGGCTGCCGCGCAGGCTGCGCTGAGGGCGAAATGAAGACGATACTCGCGATCGCGATGGGGGCGCTGCTGATCGCGGCGGCGCCGGTCAAGCTGGCGCCGGCCGACGACAAGCCGGCGCACCCGGTGGGCGCGGCCGCTCGCGCCAAGAACGGACCCGATCCGATGGCCAAGCCGCCCGAGGATGTCGGCTCGGCGGAGGATCCGGTCTCGCCGCTCGCACCTATGCCGTCCGACAAGGCCGCGAAGCCAGCGCCCCAGCCGGCGGGGGCGCCGCACTAAGGGGAGGGCCCTCTCGCTAGAGCGATTTCGAAGCGGATGGAATCATCCGCTGACTCGGAAATCGCGTCAAACCAACGACCTAGAGTAGCCGATCCGATGCGATCGGAGCGGATTTCGCTCTAGGTGCGAGAGGGCGCTTCAGGAATAAAGTGCGCGATGCTCGTCGGTCCGGCGCTCGCGCAGCATCGCGGCCTGCGCGCGCCATTGATCGTGGGCGATCGCGCCCGCGCGGAGGCCCAGCCGCGTTTCCAGCGACGTTTCTTCGGCGGCGGACAGAATCTCGATCTGGCGATAGCTGTAGATGCCGGCCTCGTTGAGCTGGGTCTCGCCAAGACGCCCGATCCCGCGGATCAGCGCTAGATCGTCGCGCTGGCCGGACGCCGCGGCGCCGATCGCCGCTGCGGGGCCGGGCCCGACGGGGTGGCTTGCAATCTGTCGTTCGAGTTCGGCGATGCGGTCGCGCGCGGCGGCGAGGTGCACGTCGGCATCCCGTCGCGCAGTGCGCTCGTCCTCATAAGCCCGCCGCCAGCGGGCGCCGCCCGGGTGGGACAGCAGCCCGAGCAGCCACCCCAGCACCAGCACGAGCCCGACAATCGCCCACTGGTTCGCGGTGAATCTCATCCCCGCCTCCTTGTCCGTTGTGGAGGCAAAACCGATGGTGGAGGGCCGGCGTTCCCGAGCCGGCCCCGTTGGATTAGCCCATCTTGCCGCCGCCGACGGCGTCGGCGATCGAGCAGGCCGCCGGACCCAGGATCACGACGAACAGCACGGGCAGGATGAAGACGATCAGTGGCACTGTCATGATCGCGGGGAGGCGGGCGGCCTTTTCCTCGGCGCGCATCATGCGCTCGTTGCGGAATTCGGCCGACAGCACGCGCAGCGCCGAGGCGAGCGGGGTGCCGTACTTCTCGGTCTGGATCATCGTGGTGACGACGCCGCGCACCTGATCGAGCGCGACGCGGTTGGCGAGGTTCTCGAACGCCTGACGTCGCTCGCTGAGGAAACCGAGCTCGATCGCGGTCAACATGAACTCGTCGCCGAGCTCGGGATAGGCCTTGCCCAGTTCACGCGACACGCGGCCGAAGGCGGCGTCGACGGTGAGGCCGGCTTCGGCGCAGATCACCAGCAGGTCGAGCGCGTCGGGCAGGCCCTTGCGGATCAGGTGGGTACGCTTGGTGATGGCGTTGGACAGCCAGATGTCCGGCCCCTTGTAGCTCAGCAGCAGCGCACCGGCGACGAGGCCATAATGAAACAGCGGGCCCTTGGTGGGGAACCAGCCGAGCCCATAGACGCCGATGATGGCGATGCTGCCCAGCACGATCGGCAGCACCATGCGCGCGAAGATCACCGCGACGGCGGCGTCCTTCGAGCGGATGCCGGCCTGCAGCAGCTTGACCTGCGCCTGCTTGAGCTGGCTGTCCTGCAGCACCTTGAGGCTCGACAGCGCCGAGCGCATGAAGTCGGTCGCCTCGTTGCGCGTGGTGAGCTTGGCGCGGCGCTTCGAGGTGGAGGCGGTGATGCCGAGCTTGAGCTGCTCGCGGCGCTCGTTGAGCGCCTTGACGCGCTTGGCCATCGGGTTGCGAACCGTGGTCGCGGCGTAGAGCGCGACGAGCATGGCGAGCGTCGCCATGCCGGCCAGCACGGTGCCGATGACCGTGATGTCCAGCCCGAGGACGGAAGGATGCGGCGGTGTGTGCATGGGGCCTGTCCTCGCCGCTCAGATTTCGAAATTGGTCATCTTGGCCATGATGAAGCCACCGATGGTCATCCAGATGAGCGCGCAGCAGCCGGCGATCATCAGCCGTGTCTGGTAGAAGAAGCCGGTGATATATTCCGGGTTCAGCATATAGACGGCCAGGAACACCAGGAAGGGCAGCGCGCCGACGATATAGGCCGAGGCCTTCGATTCCGACGACATCGCCTTGATCTTGAGCTTCATCTGCGCGCGCTTGCGCAGCACGTCGGCGAGGTTGGCGAGCGTCTCGGCGAGGTTGCCGCCGGTCTCGCGCTGGATCGCCAGCGAGATGGTGAAGAACTGGAATTCCGGCGTGCCGAGACGATCGGCGGTCTCCTGAAGCGCCGCGTCCATCGTCCGGCCGATCTTGATGCGGTCGGCCACCAGGCGGAACTCGACGCCGACGGGGCCGGGCACCTCGTTGCCCACCACGGCCAGCGTCTCGGTGATCGGAAGACCCGATCGCAGGCCGCGCACGAGCAGCTCGATGGCATCGGGGAAGCGCATCGTGAACTGTTTCACGCGCCGTTCGATCAGATAGGACACCACCTTGTGCGGCAGCCCGAGGCCGACCGCGAAGCCGACCAGCAGCGCCATCAGGAAGGGCGCGCCCTTGAACAGCAGCAGCAGTGTGGCCACGGCGGCGACGCCGAGGCAGGCCATGGCGTACTGGCCAAGCGTCCAGGATTGGCCGGTGCGGGTCAGCCGCAGGCGCAGCAGCTCGGGATTGGGCAGCAGGCGGTTCGCGTAGGAATCGAGCTTTGTATCACGCTGGGTCAGCGCACGGCGCATCTGCACCTGTGCGGCGGCCTCGCCGACGCCCGAGTGGCGGGCCTTGAAGCTGTCCATCCGGCGCGACTTGGCCTTGCCGGTCGACGGGCCGGAAAAGGCGATCGCCAGCAGCCCGAGGGACATGACCGCGCTGAACGTGAGAAGAAGTGCCGGAAACATCAGCGGATCGCCTTCCTGTCCTTGTCGGCCGGCGGGCCGCCCGCCGGGAGCGGCACGCCTGTCACATCACTTCGCTTTGCGCTTGGGCAGCAGCGACTTGAGATCGCCGATCTTGCCGAGCAGCGACTTGCCGTCGCCACCTGCCGATCGAGCGGTTTCGCCGTTGTCTGCCGCGCTCGAGATCGCACGGGCCAGCTCGATAAGCGGCGCCCCGGTCTTGTTGGACTTGGCGATCTCCGCAAGCGGTTTGCCCAGCTTGGCGGCGTGCGCGAACTGCTTTGCGTCGTAGGGCACCTGGATGTCGACCTTGCGCTCAACCGAGTCTTCGAACTCCTTGCGGGAGAGCTCGCCGATGCTGCCCGCCAACACACGATTGGCGACGATCAGCACCTGCGCGTTGGGCACATGCGCCTTCAGCCACGACAGCAGGCGGATCGTGTCGCGCGCCGAGGCCAGCGTCAGCTCGACCACCAGCACCACCGTCTGCACATCGTGCAGCAGGTGCGGATGCTGGATGAGCATCTGGCGCGGCAGATCGAGCACAGTCGCCTCGAACGCCGTCTTGAGCTCCTCCTGGAGCTGGTAGAAGGCCGAGCCATCCGTGATCAACGGCTGGTTGAGCGGCGCCTCGGCCGACAGGATCGACAGCTTCTCGGCGGCCTTCACGATCGCGCGTTCGATGAACAGCCCGTCGATGCGGCTCGGATTCTCGATCGCGTCGGTCAGGCCGCGGCCCGGCTCGACGTCGAAGGCCAGCGCGCCTGTGCCGAAATGCACGTCCAGATCGAGCAGTGCCGTCGAACGGCGCTCGGCATCGCCCAGCAGCCAGCCGAGAGAGGTGGCGATGGTCGATGCGCCGACGCCGCCGCGCACGCCGATCACCGCGCTCATCAGGTGCGGCCGGTCGGCGACAGGCTCGGCCGTGCGCGGGCCGGACAGGCTGAACTGCGCATGGGCCAGCGTTTCACGCACCTGGTCTGCGCTGAACGGCTTCAGCAGATAGTCCTGGATGCCACTGGTCATCAGATCGCGATAGAGGCGCACGTCGTTGACCTGCCCGCAGGCGATCACCACCGTGCCCGGCTCGCACACCTCGGCCAGCGCGTTGATGTCGTTCAGCGGATCGCCGCTTTCGGACATGTCGACGAACAGGATCATCGGGCTGGCCGCAACGGCGAGCGTCTGCACCGCGTTACGCAGGCCGCCCTTGCTGACCTTCTCGGGTGCCCAGCCCATCTCGATCGCGATCGGGCACAGCATGTCGCCGGTCGCGTCGTCGCAGACGAAGGCCGCGAAGGGATCACGTGCGGCGGCGGAACGATAATGGAAGGGAGCGTTCATTACTTGCCTCCGCTGGCGCTGCTCTCGGACTTGAGGCCGCCCATTCCGGTCGGGACGGCGTCGCGATAGGTCTTGATCGCCTTGACGCTCAGCCTGGCGTCGCTGGCGGTGTCACCCGAGCGACCTTCAATCAGATCTTGCGGGTTGGCGATCATCGCGGCGAGGTTGGTGGCGTCCGCGCAGCCGAAATTGGACTTCGACGCGCCGGCATATTCGCCGGCATTGCCGCGCGACCAGTCGGGGCATCCCTCAATATGCGCGACGGCGCGGCTGACGATGACGCGCAGCGCGCCGTCGGCCGGGCGGCCCGCGGTGACCGGGGGCGTATCATGCGACACCAGCATGCCATAGTGCGAAACCACGGCCGCGATCATGTCCTGCGCGCTGCCGCCACGCCATCCGCGCGGATCGTCGATCCTGATCGTGTCGCCATAGCCGAGGCGCAGCGCGTCGAACCAGCCGGACAGGCGATCGACTTCACCCGGCGCGAGACCGGCCGGCGAGGTAGCGACGTCGAGCACGAAGTCGGTGCGGTCGACGACCGGCTGGTGGACCGATTCGACGCTGCGGTTGAGCGGCGAAGGATGAGCCTGGGCCGCGTCCGCGCCGAGGATCAGCCCGAGAACCGCCGCCGTGGTGCCGACAAGTCGGAAATTCTGTCCCATGACGATCATCCTCAATTGATCGAGAAGCCAGGAGCCGGCGCGTCCGGCGCAGATTTGCGGCGCGGATCGATCGCTGCCGGTGTCGCGCCTGGAGGCGCGGAGACCGGCGGAGTCGCGACCGGCTTGGCATGGCTCTTGCCGGATTTGCCGTCGGTCTGCTGATCGAGCAGGATCCGCTGGCCGTCAGTGGCCTCGCGATAGCCGTCGGTCGGCAGCGCGATCTTATGGTCGGACACCGGGCGCACCAGATAAGGCGTGACAACGATCACCAGCTCGGTTTCGGAACGCTTCCAGCCGTTGGAGCGGAAGAGCTGGCCGATGATCGGCAGATCACCCAGGAACGGCGCCTTGTTGACCGAGTTGGTCGTGTTGTTGTTGAGCAGGCCACCGATCACGAAGCTCTGGCCCGAGCCGAGCTCGACCGTCGTTTCCGCGCGCCGGGTGGTGAGACCCGGGATCTGATAGCCGCCGATGCTGACGCTGGACGAGGTGAGCTGCGACACCTCTGGCCGGACGCGCAGCGAGATGCGCCCGTCGCCGAGCACGGTGGGTGTGAACGCCAGGCTCACGCCGTACTGCTTGTATTCGATCGTCGTGACGCCCTGATATTGCGGCACCGGGATCGGGATCTCGCCGCCGGCCAAAAAGCTTGCGGTCTCGCCCGACAGGGCGGTGAGCGTCGGTTGGGCGAGCGTGGTGGCGTAGCCGTCCGTCTCGGCGAGATCGAGCGCCGACAGGATGTCGAGGCCGAGCAGATGGCCGGCGAAGCCAAAGCGGGTGGTGCCCGCCGCGGCGGCGGCGAAATTATAGACCGTGCTGCCGATCGTGGCGCCGTTCGAGTCCACGGCGCCGCTCGATCCGGGTACGCCGGGGACGGTCGAGATTGTGCCCGGCGAGCCTTGTGAAGCACCGAAGATGAAGCCGCCCGAATTGTCGCGGGTCAGAATGTTGAACCCGATATTCTTCGACAGATCGCGGTTCACTTCCGAGAAGCGCACGCGCAGCATGACCTGCAGCGGCGTGGCCGTCTTCAGGCGGCTGACGACCTGAACGTCCTTGCCCACGAAGCTGGAGACCAGCCGGTTCGCCTCCTCGACGTCGACAGGCGCACCCACCGTGCCGGTGAGGATGACGATGCCGTTCATCGTCGTCGCCGTGATCTGTGCGTCAGGCATTGCGATTTTCAGCATCTGGCCGACGTCGCCGATGTTGGTGCCGACCCGGACGGTGGCGGAGAACACCACCGATCCATCCTTGGCGGTCGCCGAGAGGGTCGTCTCACCCGGGCCTTTGCCGAACACATAGAGGCGGGTGGGCGAGCGAACCTCGACATCGGCGATGCTGGGTTCGGCGACGAACAGGTCGCTCATCGGCCGCGACAGCGTGATGAGCTGGCCCCGCCCGGTGGAGAGCGTGATCACTCCGCCGCTGGGGGAGGCCGCTACCGGCGTCGAGGGCGTGCCCGAGGTGACGCGGACCATGCCGGGTGCGCGGGCGGCGCGGGGCTTGGCCGTGGCCGGCGCGGCGGGGATCGCCGCGATGCCCAGGGCGAGGACCGCAGCCAGTGCAGTACCAAGCGCGCCGTGGCGGATGATCGGGTGCATCGACATGTTCACTTACCCCCCACCGACGTAACGGTGACGTTATTGCCGCGCGCCACGCGGACGATCGGGCCGAGATAGGCCGGCGCCGCGACCTGGGCGCCGCCCGCGGCCGGGGCCGCAGGAGCGGCCGACGCAACCTGTACCTTCGGAATGCTGGTGCGGGCGAAGCGCGACACTTCACCGCCGGTGGTGAAGGTGGTCTTGGTGTCCTGCGGCCGGCTGGCGAGGTCGAGAAGCATCTTCTTCTCAGCCTTGGGATCGGTGTTCGCCGGCACGTTGATGTCGCCGGCGGCGATTTCCTGCTCGAGCTCCTGCGTGTTGTCCGCGAGCGGGCGCAGCGACAGCGAGAGCGCGCCGAGCTTCTGCGAGACGGCAATCTTCTCGGCCATCTTCGGTGTCGCCTCGACCGTCACCATCGAGAAGTTGTGGACGTCGCTCTTGCCTTCGGCGGTCGGCTGGTTGTCGTAGCGCTGGTCGGTGGCGAGCACGCGGATGTTGCGGATGATCGTTTCCGACGCGCGTAGCGGCTGGCCGTCCGATCCACCGCCCGTGGCCTGCACATCCTGCGTGAGCACGAGGTCGACACGGTCGCCGGGGAAGACGAAGCCAGCGACCGCGGTCGCACCGCCGACGGGGACCGTGACGGCGCGCATGCCCGGCGTCAGTGCCGCGGCGAGGAAACCGCGCTCCTGCGGCGAAACCAGCGAACCCTGCGTGACCGGCTGGCCAGCCGTGATCTCGGAACGCACTACCGTGCCCTGCAGTTTGGTGGGATCGGCGTTGGCCTGGCCCTTGATATAATAGGCGCCGTCGACCAGATCCTTCGGCCATGGCTGGAAGCGCACGGCGTCCGGCCCGAGGATGGTGCCCACCGGCAACGGCTTCGTCGCGACGAGCACTTGCGGTCCGGTCGGGGCAGGGGCGGCAGCCATGATCTGGGGCGTCGCGGCGGCCCCGAACATGCTCTTCGCGAGGATTGCGGTTACTGCCGCGACGAACAGCGCGCCGACAAGCAGTGCGAGCTTCTTTCCATCCATGTCGCCGTTCGCCCCCTAAAGGCTAAATCCCATTATGATGGGAATCATCCGCCAAAATGGTAAATATATCGTTGGGCTAAAACCGGTGCCGCGGCAGCCGCGATTGCGACGCCGTAGGGAATTTCCAGTGGTGTCTCTGCCTGGCGCAGCCGATGCCAGACAAGCATTCCCCCGGTGAGCAAGCCACCGCCCAAAGACATCCAGATGATCATCTGGAAAAAGGCGGTCGGCACCAGCCACAGTCCCAGTGCGGCGATCAGCTTGACGTCACCGCCACCCATCGCGCCCAGCGCGAAAGCGCCCATGAAAATCAGCAAGGCCGCGGCGCCCAGCGCGATCTGGATCACCACACCGGGCCAGGGTGCCAACCCGCACGCCCACCACCACAGCGGCGCCGTGAGCGCGATGCCGGCGTTGAGCGGATTGGGAATGGTGCGCGAACGGAGATCCGTCCACGTGGCGTAGGCGAGTGCGGCGATGAGGCCGCCTGCCATGATTCCGATTAGGGCCGTCTGCATGGGACGCGACACTAGACGGGGGGGCTTGCCAAACCGTAACCAGCACAAACGATGTCTTCCGTTGCCCGCTCCACCGAATCGCCCTTCGATCGCCGCCAGCATCCGGGAGGTATGGAATTCCGGACATGGGAGGCATCCGACGGCTGGCCACACCGCGTCTATCACTGGCCCGCGGAGGGCGCGGAGCCGCGCGGCAGCCTGATCTTCCAGTCGGGCCGGGCGGATTTCATCGAGAAATATCTCGAGGCGTGCGACCATTGGCATGGCCGTGGCTGGTCGGTCGAGGGATTCGACTGGCGCGGGCAGGGCGGGTCGGGCCGATTCGTGCCCGACGCCTCGGCCGATGACCGGCGGAGCTTCAATCCGCTGATCGACGACATCATCGCCTATGTCGATGGCTGGAAGGCTCGCACACCAGGCCCGCACGTGATGGTCGCGCATTCGATGGGCGGCCATGTTGCGCTGCGTGCCTGCGCCGAGCGTGGCATGACGCTCGACGCTCTGGTGCTGGTGGCGCCGATGCTGGCGCTCAACCTGGGCAAGGTGCCCCTGCCGCTGGCCCGCCTCGCCGTGACGGCCGCACAGCGGCTCGGGCTGGGCGCATATG
>DATGEV010000087.1:0-2546 GCA_035309885.1 Sphingomonas sp. | reverse complement strand
GCAGCTTCCACGCCTATTTCCACCCCGATCGCGACATGCCGGCCGAGGCCGAGCGTGTGCACGGCCTGTCGATCGCCTTCCTGTCCGACAAGCCGCGCTTCCATGAGGGCGTCGACGCGCTGCTCGAATTTCTCGGCGATGCGCCGCTGGTCGCGCACAATGCCGCGTTCGACTTCGGCTTCCTCAATGCCGAGCTGACGCTCTGCGGCCGCCAGACGGTGGCGATGGAGCGCATGGTCGATACGCTGGCGATCGCCCGCGTGCGCCATCCCGGCGCCAAGCACAGCCTCGATGCGCTCTGCTCGCGCTACGGGATCGATCGCAGCCACCGCGTCAAGCATGGCGCGCTGCTCGACGCGCAGCTGCTCGCGCAGCTCTATGTCGAGCTGACCGGCGGCCGGCAGATCGGGCTGGGTCTGGGCGAGGTTGTGGAGGAGGTCGTGCAGACCTCGCGCTTGGAATCCGAAGTGGTCGCCGTCTCGACGGCGCGATCGGTTCGCCCGGCGAGGCCGCACGCCGCGACGGCGGCCGAAATCGAGGCCCATCGGGCGTTCGTCGCGACATTGGTGGATCCCGTCTGGACCAAGTTGGTCTCGGCGGTTGACGAGTAGGGGGGGCAGGCCTAGCCCGCCACCCCGCGAAGGATGAGGAGGTACGAGATATGGACATCCGTGTATCCGGCCATCAGGTCGACACCGGCAAGGCTCTTCGTGGGCACGTCTCGGACCGACTGACGACCATCTCGGACAAATATTTTTCCCGGGCGATCTCGGCCACGGTCACCTTCGGCAAGGGGCCGCACGACAATGGCTTCAGCTGCGACATCGTCGCCCATGTCATGCAAGGCGTGGTGATGAAGGCGTCGGGCGGCGGCATGGAGGCTCATCCCGCCTTCGACGAAGCCGCCAGCAAGATCGACAAGCAGCTGCGCCGCTACATGAACCGGCTCAAGGGCCGTGGCGGCAACGGCCAGATGGCGGATATCGACGGCGGCATCGACGCCAATGCGGGCTATACCGTGTTCGATGCCGGCGACGGCGATGGCGAGCCGAGCGACCACCCGCTGATCATCGCCGAGACGCGCGTGGACATTCCCGACGCGACCGTATCCGACGCGGTGATGATGCTCGATCTGCGCGACACCGCCGCGCTGCTGTTCCGCAACTCCGGTACCGGAGCTTTTAACATGGTCTACCGGAGAGGCGACGGCACGATCGGCTGGGTCGAGCCGAACCGGGCGGGCTGACGGACGTTAAACACCATCGTGGACGATTTCAGCGACATCCTGCCTCCCGAGGCCGTCTTCCATAATCTGGCGGCGGCCTCGAAAAAGGCCTTGTTCCAGTCTCTGGCCGGGTTGGCCGAACGCCATCTCGGGATCGACGCGCGCCACGTCGCCGAGCGGCTGGGCGAGCGCGAGCGGCTGGGCTCCACCGGCTTCGGTGGCGGCGTGGCGATCCCGCATGGCAAGGTCGATGGGCTCGAGCGGGTCGTCGGACTGTTCGCCCAGCTCACCCAGCCGATCGAGTTCGCCGCGATCGACGACATGCCGGTCGACCTCGTCTTCCTGCTGCTCTCGCCACCCGAGGCGGGCGCCGATCATCTGAAGGCGCTGGCGCGGGTCAGCCGTCGGCTGCGCGATCGCGCGTTCGTCGCCAAGCTGCGCGGTGCGGGCTCGGCGGATGCGCTCTATGCCCTGTTCGCGGGCAGCGAAACGCGCGACGCGGCGTGAGCAAGGCGGCTGAATCGCCGGCCGGCGAACGCGCGCACTTCGCCGCGCTGGAATCGCTCTATGCCGCCGCTCCGATCAATCACCTGTTCGAATCCCGGCTGGAGATCGTCGAGGCCGGCGTCGCGCGCATCCGCTTCGACGTCGATGAGCGCTTCTTCCACGCGGCCGGTGCCGCGCATGGCACGATCTATTTCAAGATGCTGGACGACGCGGCCTTCTATGCCGCCAACAGCCTGGTGAGCGATCGCTTCGTGCTGACCACCGCCTTCAACCTGCTGCTGACGCGCCCGATCAAGGCGGGGCCGGCGGTGGCAGAGGGGCGCTGGGTGAGCGGGCGGCGGCGCGTGCTGGTGGCCGATGCGCGCTTGCTCGATGCCACCGGTGACGAGGTTGCGCGGGGGACGGGCACCTTCATGCGCTCGCACTTCCCGCTGTCGTCGCTGCCGGGCTACGCGAAGCCGGTCGCGTGAGGCCCGCCAAGCTCGCCGCGCGGGTGGAGGTGTCCGCCCTGATCCGGCGCATCGAGGGCGAGGGGGGGCATGGCGTGGTGCTGGCGCGCGGCGACGGTGAATCCGGTGCCATCCTGATGTTGCTCGCCGAACGCGGCGTACCGGCGATGCTTCTTGAGCGCGTGCTTGTCCCATCGGGGGACTATCGCTGGCAGCGCACGGGTCCCCGCGATGTGGGGAACTCCGACGCGCTCGCCGCGTATATTCAACGTCGCCAGAACTTTGACAGGGATCTCTGGGTGGTTGAACTGGACATCGCAGGAGTTGATCGGTTCGCCGATGAAATGATCTCCGCGGGTTGACTG
>DATGEV010000086.1:0-4928 GCA_035309885.1 Sphingomonas sp. | reverse complement strand
GACCTCGGCCCAGCAGTCTTCCTTCTTGAACCACTCGGTCGGATTGCGACTGCCGACGCTCGCCCGCAGCGCCTGATCGATTAGCGGCGCCCAGGCGGAGATGAGCGCTTCCATATCTGGCGAGAGCTTCTGCTGGCGCCAGATCAGATCGAAGTCGATGCGACCGCCCGTGCGTTCGCCGAGCGCCGCAACGAGATAGGCGGCGATGTTGGCACCATAAGCGGGAAACTTCATCGCCCGGACCAGACGCTCGGTGGTCCGATAGAGAATAGTCAGCGCAATCAGGCGGCGGAACCAGGGAGCGTCGGGCACTGGAGCTGTCTGCTCCTTGCGGCGCTGCATAAACGCCTGGAAATTCTTCTGCCCACCGAACGCGACCCGCCAGGGAAAACCGTCCCAGGCCGAGAGATAGCGCGCGAGGTCGAGCTTACCGAATCGGCGGGCTTTCGGGGTCTGTTCGCGAAACGCGCGCTGCTCGGTGGTGCGATAGGACGCCTTCTGCTCGGCGGCGAGCCAGGCCCCCCGCGCCCGCTCGTAGAACCAGCGCCCACGGCCGTTCTCGAGCCAAGCATTGTTCGCCAGCGTCTCCACTTCGCGGTGGAACGGATCATTGGCCGAGAAATCGGCCTGCTGGACTGTATTCTGACGGTTCGCGGCGCGCGAGATCGAGGAGACCATTTCCTCAAGGTCGCCTTCGGTTACGCGGATGATCTTGACTGGCACCTCGACTGGACCGAGGCCGATGCTCTCCTTGCGCCGGGCGCGATGCAGCGACGCGGTCGTCTGACCGCCATTAACGATCTGCAGGCCGCGCAAGCCGGTGAGGAAGACCGCGCCCCCTTCGCGTTCGAGCCGGACCTCGTCCGCGGTCGCGACAACGCCATTGTTGAAGGCTAGGAACATCTCGGGCTGCTCGACCAGCGTGCGCCGGAGTTCGGCATTGACCGATTTGCGGCCGGAAAGGCCCAGAAACGCGCGCACATTGAGCTCGAGAAGATGCGTCCCGTACCGGTCGTAAATCCGCGACAGCGTTTCGCCGGGAAAGGCCGCGAGAAAGGCCTCGTAATGCCCTGCGCCCGAGGCGACCGGCAGACAGGCGATGCGGTGGCCAGCAACCGCAACCAGATCGACATCGATATCGGCCCGGGTCTGACCTTCGCCGATGACGCGGTGCAGCCGAACCATGTCGTAAAGCTCGACCTCGACCGATTTGCCATGGCTCTCGATCGTTCCGGGCAGCGCACCGCCGACGATACTGTCGGTTAGCATGATGATCCGGAACCGGTCGATGCGCTCGCCCAATGCTGCGACGCGCCGGGCAAGATCTCCGGCTTCGGTGTTGGACGGCTCGATCCGGTCGGCAAGTCCGCCGATACATGCGGCGACATAGGTGCCGGCCCGTTCCGCCGTCTTGAGGAGCTCCGAGGCCGGCACGCGACGGGGCGGAAGATCGCCGGAATAATGGGTGGCAAATAGCGCCAGCTGGCCAGCGTCCTCATCGATCGCATAGCCGCTGATCCGGAACGGCGACCGCCCGACCCTGCCTTCCTGCGGAAGATCGAACGCGGCTTCGAAGTGGCCGATTTCCTCAAGCTCATCAATGACGATGCGGGTGAACAGCGCCTCGGTCGAGGGAATGTCCACGTTCGGCTCGTCGCGAGCCTCGTCGACCTCGTCCGCGAGCGTCCGCGCAAACTCCGCGGTGGCGTCCTCACTCATCACCCGTCCCCCCGAACATGCTCATTACCATGGCCGTATCTGCCGCGAAGTCTGCGAGCGCCCGCACTTCGACCTGATAGGTCGCCTCGCTGATACCGAGCGCGACATCGCTTCGGCGGAGCCTCGGGAAACCATCGCGGACTTGATAGAGGTCAATCCCGGCGCAGGTGACGCGCTGCCCGAACTCGGGATCGCTGCTAGGCGCGAGGCCGCGGCGGAGCAGGGCATTGCGGAACAAGCGGCGTGCCCGCTCCCCCGCGAGCCGCTGTTCAATGCGCGCGGCGATCTGTGCCATCGTTTCCCCGTCCTGCGTCTCAATCAGGCGGACATGCGCGATGTGCAGCGACACGAGCCCCGCTTCATCGAGCTGATCTAGCGTGGAGATATGCAGTTCGCGTGCTACTCCCAGCGCGGTTTTGACCTCGAGCGCGTGACCCGCGCGCTCGAAATCCTGCAAGCCGTCATCGGGCGCCTTCCAGACAGAGACCGCGTGCGGATCGCTGTCCAGTAGCCGATCGAGGATGAGCAGTTCGCCGATCAGGCCGGTGATCTCCCGCCGCGACAGCCCGCCGGTCTGGTCTCGGAGGAAGGCACGCCAAGCCGACAGACGACCGGCGAGCACTGCGACCAAATCTGTTTCTCCCTCATCCTCGCTCTGGAATACGGCGCGCACGCAGTCGCTGCAGACCTCCGCGAAAAGGTCACGGCACGCAGGTTCCTCAAGCGAAAGCACGAGCAGGATACCGCCGGGATCAGCGGCGCGCGACAGGCGCAGGCCGGCGGTCTCGAATGTCGCGATCGCGTCACCCGCACCGCCGGGCGAGGCAATGAGACAGGGCGCACCATCGGTTTCGCGCAAACCTGTTCGCAGATCGAGCCGCGCTGGACGCGGCAACCGACGGGTCCGGTAAAGGCGGTCACCCGGAGCGACTGCAGCGAGCTCCTGCCATGCCTCCAGCAGTGACACGGCATCAGGGTTTGCTGTCACGGCGCCGCCCGCTGCTGAACGGTGTTTTCCAGACGCCACTCGGCCGACGCCGTCGGCGAGGTCGGGAAGCTCACCACCACGCCCCAGAGCGGGATGCCCGGATCGAGCCCGGCACCCGCCGGATCGATCGGATAGAGGATCAACAGACCGCGATCCGGATCTTCACCTCGTACCGACCTGATCGATGGCCCAGCGGGCCGATCCGCCGGTGGCTCGCCCTCATCAGCTAGTATCTGATCGGTGCGCTCCTGGGCACGGCGATACTGGTCATCACTCAGATCGATAGCCTCGTCGAGCGGGCTCAGGATCGACTTCGTGATGAACCTGGCGGTAGTGGACCGTGCGATCGGCGAGCGTCGGACGCTGCGGAAATTTCGGCCAGCCACCTGAACGGCGTCACCGACGCCGGCGGGCACGAACACCGTCCAGTCACTCAGCTCGCCCCGGCCGAGCTGGGTCGTGATGTAGCCCGCCATGCGTTTGCCATCGACGTCGCTGCTTTCGGGCGGGAAAGCGAGCGCCTCAAGCAGCGCTGCAACACGATTGCCGCGGATGCCCCGCCAGATCAGACCTGCGGCCGCCGGTCGGCCTCCCGATCGGGCCGGATCGGTTTCCGGCTGTCCGATCTCCTCGAGAAAGCTGTCGACAGCGGCGGCATTGGCGATCACCGTATCGTTATCCCGGAACAGCACCGTCTGGATCTTGCCCTCGCCGGCATAGGTGACTGGTCGGAGTACCGCGTGTCGCCGCTTGTTGGCGGCGGTCACATTCATAATACTGTGATCAGCGATACTGAGACCGTAGAGCTTGGGCGTGCCCGCGGTTACGCGCATATGGGCCAGCTGTGCGCGAAGGTCCTCGTTGACAGTCGCGAGGTGCCGGAACCAGGTTTCCATATCTGTGGTGGTGTAGAGGCGGCAGAGATCGGCGTAACCGCGACGGTAACCGAACCAGCGCCCCATCTGGAGCAGGCTGTCATATTGCCGTGAGACGCGAAGGAAATAGCTGGTCGACAGACCCTCGAGCGTCAGGCCACGGGACAGTTTGTCGCCGCCAATGACGATCACGGACAGGCTTTGACCGGCGGCGTCGGCGGCATCATAATCGATGCCTGTGCGGCTGCGGCCGTTGGATACGGCGACACTGATCCGGTCCGCCTCGTCGCCCAGCCGTGCCGCGACATCGTCCCAGCCCACACGCCGCACCGACCGACCGAACACCGTCGATGCCACCGCTTCCGTGGTCGGTTCGAAATCCTCGCGCCATAGCCGCTCGAGCATGGCCAGCTCCGCCGCATCATCCGCCGCGACCGCGTTGCGGATCGAGCGCAGCTCCGCCTCGACCTGGGCGTGGACCGGATCATGGACATCCTGGAAGCGCGAGACATGGATCAGCATCGTCTTATGGGCGTTGGCCTGCCCGCGCGCGGCCCGTGCCGCGCAGCAGATGACGAAGCTGCGGATGGCCTCGGCGAGGCTCGGCGGCACACGCGCCTCGCCTGCATATGCCGGGCGCAGGGTCTTGTCGTGAGGGTCCGGGATCCAGGCTTCCGCTGTCTGATCGAGATGGCGGATCACCGGCAGCCCGGCGGCGTCGGCATCGTCATCACGACCGAATACCGCCAGCGGCCCGAAATAGTCGTCCGACGCAGACAGCGAGACAATGAACGCTGACGGGAACAGATCGGCGCCATAGTCCTCGGCAGCCCGCTCGTCATGGATCATGATGTTGGCGAACGGCGTGGCAGTATAACCGACATAGGCGCTGCGCCTGAACCCGCCGAGAAGCGTGCGGATCTGACCATTGATCCGCTTCGGATCATAATCCTCGTCGAAGCTGCCATCCGCCAGGAACCCCTGGTCGCCTGTGTCCGGCGAGGCCTGATCGGCCTCATCGTCGATGACCAGCAGCGGAGCGTTGCGCGACTCCTCGGGCAGTCGGGCAATCCAGCGGTTGAGATTCTTGAGGACGGCACCGTTCTTCTTGACAACAAACACGAACGGTCGGTTAGTCGGCGCAAAATTGGCGTTCTGCGCGACCGTGCGGTTGAAGTCGCCGTTGAGCAATGAGGTGGTGACGCTGTCGACGAGCAGCACCGGTCCGGGCAGCAAACCGACGCCGATCGGCCTGCGACCGCCGGCTCCGGCGACCCCGGCCGTGTCGAAGCCGAGAAAATCCTGGTCGAGCCGCAGCTGGGTCTGGCGACGCAGAATATTGTGCA
>DATGEV010000085.1:0-3547 GCA_035309885.1 Sphingomonas sp. | reverse complement strand
CCTCGCACTGGCGGCGGCGGCGGATGGAGGTGCCGTCCTCGGAGGGACGGCTATCCTTCACCTGGCTGTCTTCATGTCCGCAGAACGGGCAGCGCAATGGGTCAGGCCCCCGTGTAGATCGGGAAGCGCTCGCACAGGGTGCGGACGCGGGTGCGGACCTCGGCCTCCACCGCCGCATCGCCATGCTCGCCCTTCTGCCGCAGGCCGTCGAGCACGTCGGCGATCATGTCGGCGATGTCGCGGAACTCGGCGATGCCGAAGCCGCGCGTGGTGCCCGCCGGCGAGCCGACGCGGATGCCCGAGGTCTTGACCGGGGGCAGCGGATCGAAGGGGATGCCGTTCTTGTTGCAGGTGATCGCCGAGCGCTCCAGCGCCTCGTCGGCATCCTTGCCGGTGACGCCGAGCGGACGCAGGTCGACCAGCGCGAGGTGCGTGTCGGTGCCACCCGCGACCAGATCAGCGCCGCGCTCCTTCAGCCGCGAGGCGAGCGCTTTGGCGTTCTCGACCGTGGCGTGGGCATAGGCCTTGAACTCGGGCGTCAGCGCTTCGCCGAACGCCACGGCCTTGGCGGCGATGACGTGCATCAGCGGGCCGCCCTGGAGGCCGGGGAACACCGCCGAGTTGATCTTCTTGGCGATCGCCTCGTCGTCGGTCAGGATCATGCCGCCACGCGGGCCGCGCAACGTCTTGTGGGTGGTGGTGGTCACGACATGAGCATGGCCGAATGGAGTCGGATGCGCGCCGCCCGCGACGAGGCCGGCGAAGTGCGCCATGTCGACCATCAGCTTGGCGCCCACCTCGTCGGCGATTGCGCGGAAGCGGGCGAAGTCGATGTGGCGCGGATAGGCCGAGCCGCCCGCGATGATGAGCGTCGGCTTATGCTCCTTGGCGAGCGCTTCGACCTGATCGAAGTCGATCTGATGGTCGTCGGCGCGCACGCCATATTGCACGGCGTTGAACCACTTACCCGACATCGCTGCTCGGGCGCCGTGGGTGAGGTGGCCGCCGGCGTCGAGGCTGAGGCCGAGGATGGTGTCGCCCGGCTTGGTGAGCGCCAGCATCACCGCGCCATTGGCCTGAGCGCCGGAGTGCGGCTGGACGTTGACGAAGCCGCAGTTGAACAGCTGCTTGGCGCGCTCGATGGCAAGGGTCTCGACCTCGTCCGACGGGGCGCAACCCTGATAATAGCGCTTGCCGGGATAGCCCTCGGCGTACTTGTTCGTGAACACCGAGCCCTGCGCTTCGAGCACCGCCTTGGAGACGATGTTCTCGGATGCGATCAGCTCGATCTGGTGCTGCTCGCGGTCGAGCTCATGGGCGACGCCGGCGAACACGGCGGGATCGGCTTCGGCGAGGCCGCGCGTGAAGAAGCCCTCGGCGCGGATGTCGGCGGTCTGGGTGGGCTGGCTGCTCATGCGGGCTCCTTGGCGGTGCGGGGATGGGAGAGCTTGTCAACGCGGCGCTGGTGGCGCTCGCCGCCGAAATCGGTGGAAAGGAAGGCTTCAAGGCACGCCTTGGCCTGCTCGATGCCAATCAGGCGGACGCCCATCGCGATCGCGTTGGCGTCGTTATGCTCGCGGGCCAGGCGCGCCGACAGCGGCTCGGAGACCAGTGCGCAGCGCAGGTCCGGATGGCGGTTGACCGCGATCGAGATGCCGATGCCCGATCCGCACAGCGCGATGCCGCGATCGGCGCGACCTTCGGCAACGGCCTCGGCGAGCGTGTAGCCATAGTCGGGATAATCCACCGAGGCCTCGCTGTCGGGGCCGAGATCGGTCACTTCATGGCCGAGCGAACGGGCGTGGTCGACCAGCGCGGCCTTCATCCCCACGGCGGCATGATCGGATGCGAAAGCGAGACGGAGCGCCATAGCGTGGCCCTTCCTGGTATTTCGAGGCGATTCGGATGCGCGCTTCTCTAAGGGAGCGACGCCGATCATGCCACCTTTGTGACAGGTCGCGCTTTTCGACGGGGCTGCAAGTCCGAGTCCGTCATTCGCGAGGGTGCGGGAGTCGCAGACAGACTGAGGAGAAGGAGATGAAGTATACCGCCTCGATCCCGCTGTTGCTCCTCTGTCCGACGGGCGCGATCGCCGCGACGTCTCCGCCGCCCGTCGCGTGGCAGAGCGTGCCACCGGCGCTCGAGCAGGTCGTCTCCGGCGTGCGCGAGGCGGAAGGCGGCGGCACGATCATCGCGCACATCCTGCTACTAAACGCTTCTGACGATCGGACCATAGACGCGCCCGACCGTTTGGACGCGACGTTGCATGCCGGTGGTCGGGACACTTCGGTGCGTCTCGCGCTGCAGGCGCCGTCGGCACCGATCGCGCCGCACGGATGGACGGTGGTCGACTATAGCATGGATAAACCGGTGGGGATGACAGGCGCGGCCGTGCTTTCGCTGGGGGACGGGCCGCAGGGCTATGCCTTCGCGCTGACCGAAGGCGCGACCCCGACGCGCGCGGTCGCGTCGACATCCGGCAGGCCACCCCGCACCGAACGCGAGGCCGGCACCCAATCGTCGGTCGTTTTCGGTAATCTTATGACCTATCGGCCGGTCTATGTCGTCTCCGGGAGCGGGACGAACGACGACATCAAGATTCAGCTCAGCTTCCAGTATCAGCTCTTCGGGCATGCGGACGAGCCCGCGCCGTCATGGCTTGATGGGTTCCGCTTCGCCTATACCGAGATCATCTACTGGGACGCTACCGGAGTCAGCCAGCCGTTTCGGGATGTGAGCTACGAGCCTGAGCTTTTCTATCTCTACCGCTGGAGGGAAAGGGCCAATGGCCTGCGGTTCAGCGCGCGGGGTGGCTTCCTGCACGAATCCAACGGAAAGGGCGTCAGGGGGTCGCGTGCCGTCCAATATCTCTACGTTGAGCCGCAGGTCGACATTCCGCTGGGCTCCTACACCCTGTCGGTGGGCCCGCGCCTGTTTCACTATGTCCTCGGTCGAGACATGAACCAGGACATCGCCCGCTATCGCGGCCATCAGGCGCTGGAGCTGTCGATCGGACGTGACGACGGCCTCAAGCTCTCGACGTTCATCCGCTACAATTTCCGCACCGGCAAGGGATCGGTGGACGGGGACCTGACCTATCCCGTACGGCGCCTGATCGGGCACACGCCGCTCTATCTCGTCGTGCAGGGGGCCACCGGCTATGGCGAGGATCTGCGAGATTATAACCGCCGGCAGTCGAGGATCAGGGTGGGGGTGGGAATCATAAGATGAGTGGCGAGAGGGGGCGGGGCAGGAAGATCCCGACGGCGGCGGTGCTGCTGGGGGCCGCGGGTCTGTTGCCGCCGCTCATGGCGGTGTTCGTGCGGCTGGCGGCGGGCGCCCATCCCGAATCGCAGCTTCCGGGCATGGTCGGGGCGCTGGCGCTGATCTACAGCGCGCTGATCCTGAGCTTCCTCGGCGGCATCTGGTGGGGCGTGGCAGTGGCGCGCGTGCCGGCGGAGGAACAAGCGCCGCTGTTCGGGTTGGCGGTGGTGCCGTCGATCCTGGCGCTGTTGCTGGTTGGACTGTCGCTGCGCTGGCCGGTGAT
>DATGEV010000084.1:0-2884 GCA_035309885.1 Sphingomonas sp. | reverse complement strand
GCTGGATCTCGCCCGACAGGTAGAGCTTGCGCGCCTTGGCGCGGCTGAGCTTGCCCGAGCTGGTGCGCGGCAGCGTGCGCGGCGGCACGAGTTCGACGACGCAGTTCATGCCGGTGATCGAGCGCACCTTCTCGCGGATGAGTTCGCGCAGGCGGGCCCGCTCGGCCTGATCGGAGGTGCGGCACTGCACCAGCACGGCCGGCGTCTCTTCGCCGCCCGGCGTGGTGATCGCGAAGGCGGCGATATCGCCGGCCTTGAAGCCGGCGATCTGCTCGACCGCCCACTCGATGTCCTGCGGCCAGTGGTTGCGGCCGTTGACGATGATCATGTCCTTGGCGCGGCCGACGATGTAGATGTAGCCGTTCGACATGTAGCCCATGTCGCCGGTGTCCAGCCAACCATCCTTCATGCAGGCCTCGGTGGCTTCCGGATCGCGGAAATAGCCGGCCATCACCGATCCGCCCGCGCACCACACCTTGCCGATCGCCTTCTCGGGGAGCGGCGTGCCGTCCTCCTCGCGGATCTCGATCTTCATGCCGCGCACCGGCTTGCCGCAATTGACGATCGCGCGGTAGCGCTGCGGCCGGTGGGCGTTGATGTCGCCGCCCGAGAGCTGCGTTTCCTCGACCAGTTCGACGACGATGCCCTCGCCCGGCGGCATGATCGACACCGCCAGCGTCGCCTCGGCGAGGCCGTAGCTCGGCGTGAAGGCATGCGCGTCGAAGCCGGCCGGCGCAAACGCATCGACGAACGACTGCATGACGTCGGGCCGGATCATGTCGGCGCCGTTGCCCGCCAGCCGCCAGCGCGACAGATCGAAGCGGCCCGCCACGTCCGACTGCGAGCCGATGCGGCGCGCGCAGATGTCATAGCCGAAGGTGGGCGAATAGGAGATCGTCGTGCCGGGATTGCGGCTGATGACGTCGAGCCAGGCGAGCGGGCGCCGGGCGAAATCCTCGGTCTTCAGATAGTCGACCGACACCTGGTTAGCGATCGGCGACAGGAAACAGCCGACCAGCCCCATGTCATGATACCAGGGCAACCACGACACGCAGCGGTCGCTCTCGCGCAGCACCATGCCGTAGCCGTGCGCGGTGAGATTGTCGAGCAGCTGGCGATGCGTGATCGCCACGCCATGCGGGAAGCGCGTCGATCCGCTCGAATATTGCAGATAGGCGATGTCGTCGGGCGCCGCCTGCGGCAGCGGGCCGGCGGGCGCCGGCCGCGTGGCAAATTCCTCGTAGGTGAGGCCCTCGACGTCGCCGGCTTCGGCCGCGTCGTCCGCCATCGAGGCGAGCTCGGCCGGGTAGAAGAGCATCCGTGGGTCCGAACTCTTCAGCTGCACGGCGAGCTGGTCAATATAGGATTCGCGCCCGCCGAAGCTGGTCGGCAGCGGCAGCGGCACCGGCCACGCGCCGGCGTAGATCGCGCCGAAGAACATCGCGGCGAAGTGCGGGCCGGTTTCGGCCACCAGCGCCAGGCGGTCGCCGGGACGGATGCCCGCCTTGACCAGCCGGTGCGCTGCCGCGATCGCCTCCTCGCGCAGCGTCGAATAGGGATAGGGGTGGGTCAGCGTGCCGCGTGCGTCGTGGAAGTTCAGCCCGCGCGCGCCGCGCGCGGCATAATCCAGCGCTTCGCCCAGCGTCGCGAAATCGCCCATGCGGCGCGGCAATGCGTCTTCGGTCGCGGTGAGGGTCAGCGCAACATCCGGCTTCGGGGCCGACTTTGCCGTCGTCTCGCGATACGCAGTGCTGGCAGTGCTCTCAACTCTATGGGGCACCGACGGCATCTCCTTAAATACTCCAACCGGATCTGTTAGACGGCTCTGGCCGATCATCCAATCCCATACCGATACAGGACGATCAGCGTTCAAAATCCGGCCCGACTGTGGCACAAACGTGGCGAGTGACTTTTAACCGCACGCCCCGCGCCCTTTCGGCGCTTGATTCAGTCACGCTTGAACGCCTGGCGTTGGACTATGTCAGCCGTTATGCGACCAGCCGCGCCAAACTCCGCGCCTATCTGATCCGCAAGCTTTCGGAAAGGGGATGGGCCGAGGAGGAGGGTGGCCTGCGCGCCGAAGAGGTGGTTGACGCGCTCGTCGGGCGTTTTGCCGAGCGGGGCTATGTCGACGATCGCGCGCTGGCCGACGCGCGGGCCCGCTCGATGACGGCGCGCGGCTATGGTGCGCGGCGACTGTCTGGGGCGCTGCGTGCGCTCGGGATCTCCGATGAGGATGCCGCAGACGCGCGGGGCACGGCGGACGGGCATGCCTGGGAAGCAGCGTTGCGTTTCGCCCGGCGCCGGCGGATCTGCCCCTTCGCCACCAAACCGCTGGACGAAGGCGCGAGGCGGCGCGCGTTCGCCGCGATGATGCGCGCCGGCCACGCCCCGGAACTGGCCAAAAGGATCGTCGCGGCCGCTCCGGGCGACGTGCCATCACGGGACGGGGGATGAAGATCGGGCCCGGTTCTCCGGAAGATTAGTAATGGCTTCCCCAGATTTCATGCTAATGTGATGCGTAGGGGGATTGTCTGCCATGCAAGAAGGTGTTCGTGCATACGATGAACGGGACGACGACCACACCACTGGTGGTGAGGCCGTGAACAAGCTGTCGTCCGCGGATCATCACACGACGCCTTGCGATGCTCCTCAGATAGGCTCGTTTCAAGTGGAAACTGAAGACGCGACTTCGGACGTCGAAGTCACGGGCTCGATCAAGTGGTTCGATGCGACCCGGGGTTTTGGCTTCCTGGTCGGCGATCATGGCGAGGGTGATGTCCTCATCCACTTCTCGGTTCTGCGCCCGCACGGCCGGCGCAGCCTTCCCGAGGGCACGCGCGCCGTGTGCCGGGCGATCCATCGCGATCGCGGCCTCCAGGCG
>DATGEV010000083.1:0-4157 GCA_035309885.1 Sphingomonas sp. | reverse complement strand
GGACGTGTCGGACATGGCAGGGCCTCGATCGAGATTCACGATCCCCATAGCGCATGACGGCACACCCGGCGATCAGCAGCCCTGCGCCTCCCCATTCGAGCAACGGACCCGCACAAATTGGGGGGAAGCCAAGATCGCCGGGCGGGAGCATGATGCTTTGCCGAGATCGAAGTCCCTGCGGAGGCCGCAATTTGACCGAAGACGTATCCCCGCCCCGATTTGATGCGGGTTTCGAGGCAGAGCTGGAGACGCTGTTCGCCTGGCGCCGCGATGTCCGCCATTTCCGCACCGATCCGCTGCCCGACGGCGAGGTGGAGCGGCTGCTCGAACTCGCCCAGCTTGCGCCATCGGTCGGCAATGCCCAGCCGTGGCGCTTCGTGCGGATCAGATCGCCTGCGCTCCGTCAGACGCTGGCCGCCCATGTCGACACCGCAAACGCCCGGGCGGCCGAGCGCTATGATGGCGAACGCGCCGCCGCCTATCGCAAGCTCAAGCTGCACGGGCTGCGCGAGGCGCCCGAGATCCTCGCCGTCTTCTCGGACGAGGCACCGGAAGCCGGGCATGGCCTCGGCATCGCCACCATGCCCGAAATGCTGCGCTATTCGACAGTGATGGCGATCCATACGCTCTGGCTCACCGCGCGGGTGCGAGGGATCGGGCTGGGCTGGGTGTCGATCCTGGAGCCGACACCGATCGCGACACTGCTCGCGGTGCCGGCGCACTGGACGCTAGTGGCGCTGCTCTGCCTCGGCTGGCCGAGCGAACCGTCAGACGTGCCCGAACTCGAACGGCGCGGCTGGCAGAAGCGCGAGAATTGGCGGGCGCACATCCTCGACCGCTGATCCACAGAAGGCAGCACGGTTGACCGCGTCGACCACTCGCCTTATCGCGGCGGCGCGACAGGTTCCCCGGAAACGGGGATGAAAAGGGAACGGGGTGCAAAACCCCGGCTGCCCCTGCAACTGTAAGCGGCGAGCCATCGCGTCACATGCCATTGGGGCCCGGCCCCGAGAAGGCGACGCGAACACGGTGCGGACCCGCGAGCCAGGAGACCTGCCCGTCGCGGTCGTCTTTCGTCCGGCCAGGGTGCGCCGAACGGACGGGGTGAAAACCCGCGTGACGACATCGCCAGACCGCGTTCCGCGGCGGGCGGCGTCGTGCACCTTGGCACGAACGGCCGACCGCCATGAGCGCGGCCCGTCTGTTGTCCAAAGGGGTTCCTCATGCCCAGATCCATTGTCTTTCCTCTCGCTTTCCTCTCGACCGGTGCGCTCGCCCAGGTAGCGCCGACGCCCGACGCTGCGATCGCGCCGTCTGCGTCCGGCATCGTCGTCACCGCCACACGCACGCCGATCTCGATCGACCGCGTCGCCTCCTCGATCACGGTGCTCGACAAGCCGGCGATCGACGCCGCACAGGATATCGGCGTCACCGAGTTGCTGCTGCGGACACCAGGCGTCAGCATCTCGCGCAACGGCGGTTATGGCACGGACACCACGCTGCGCATCCGCGGCGCGGAGGGCGACCAAACCGTCGTGGTGCTCGATGGCGTCAAGCTCAGCGATCCGGCCTCACCCGACGGCAGCTTCAACCTGGGCAACCTGCTGACCGGCGATGCCGCGCGCATCGAGATCCTGCGCGGGCCGCAGTCGACGCTGTGGGGCAGCCAGGCGATCGGCGGCGTGGTCAACATCGTCACAGCACTTCCAACCAAGTCGCTGGAGGGCAGCTTCGACATCGAGGGCGGATCGCGCGACACCGTCGACGCGCGCGCCGGTGTCGGCGGCAAGGACGGACGGGTGACGTGGCGTCTGGCGGGCGAGACCTTCACCACCGATGGCATCTCCGCGCTCGATCCGCGCTTCGGCGGGCGCGACCGCGACGGCTATACCAACCGCACTGCCGAGGGACGCGTGGAGATCGCGATCGTCGATGGCGTCACCGCCGATCTGCGCGGCTATTATGCGCGCGGTCGCACCGACATTGACGGTTTCGACCCCGCCACCTTCCAACCTGCCGATACGCCCGAATATGAAACCAACCGCCAGCTGCTTGGCTATGCCGGGCTCAATGTCGACCTGTTCGGCGGGCGGCTGCGCAACCGGATCGGCTACAGCTACACCAATACCCACCGGAACAATTATGATCCGTCGCAGCCTGCCGGCGCAGAAACGACCTTCCACTCGACCGGCAACACCGAGCGGATCGACTATCAGGGCACGCTCGCCATCGTGCAGGGCTGGAACGCGGTGTTCGGCGTCGAGCATGAGCGCTCGCGCTTCCGCTCGATCTCGCCGCAGTTCCAGCCCGATCCCGACGAGGGCCGCGCGACGCTCACCGACGAATATCTCCAGCTCAACGGCGAGGTGTTCAAAGGCCTGACGCTCACCGGCGGCGTGCGCCATGACGACTATACCAGCTATGGTGGCCGCTTCCTGTTCTCAGGCGGCGCGGCGTGGAAACTCAAGACCGGCACCGTGCTGCGCGCGAGCTATGGCGAGGGCTTCAAGGCGCCGTCACTCTACCAGCTCTATTCGCAATACGGCAATCCGGACCTGAAGCCCGCCAAGTCGACCGGCTGGGAAGCCGGTGTCGAACAGCATCTGTGGGACGAGCGGATCAGCCTCGGCGCCAGCTATTTCGAGCGCCACACCCGTCAGCAGATCATCTTCAACAGCTGTGATTTCGTCTCGACCGATCCGCTGTGTCTGACGCCGGGCAGCGGTGTGCCGCGGTTCGGCTATTATCTCAACCTTGCCCGCACAGTGGCGCATGGCGTCGAGCTGGCGGGTTCAATCCGACCGACCGATCGCCTCACGCTCGACGGCAATTATAGCTGGACGATGGCGGAGGATCGCTCGGGCGGCACCAGCAATGGCAATTGGCTGCCCCGCCGTCCCCGTCAGGAGGCCAATGGCAGCCTGAGCTATCGCTGGCCGCTCGACATCAGCACCAGCGTCGCGGTGCGCTGGGCCGGGCACAGCTTCGACGATGCCGCCAACACGACGCGGCTTGCTGGCTACACACTGGTCGATTTGCGTGCCGAAGTACCGATCGACAGCCGCTTCACGCTGTTCGCGCGGGCCGAAAACCTGTTCGACAAACATTACGAAACGGCGTTCCACTACAATTCGCTCGGCCGCAGCGTCTATGGCGGCGTGAGGGCCCGGCTGTGAACGGCCGTCGGAAAGAGACCGGCGTCACGACCCGGCAACAGGACGGCTCGACCCTTTGGGTGGCGCTGTTCACCGCCGCCAGCGCGCTCACCACGGCGGTTCTCGCCTGCGCCACACCCTTTCCGGCGCTGGCCGCGCTGGGTGCGGCGCATCTGAAGCGAAGCCATGGCGTGGCGCTGATGCTGCTTGCGTGGACCGTGTCGCAAGTGGTGGGCTTCGGGCTGCGGCACTATCCACACGATCTGAAGACGATCGGATGGGCTGCGGTGCTCGGCCTCGCCTCCATCGTCGCGCTGTTCGGCGCCAGTTGGGCAACAAGGTCGCTCGCTCCGCGCGCGATCGTGGCCCGGCTGACGCTGGGCTATGGCACGGGCTTCGTCGCGTTCAAGCTCACGGTGCTGGCCGGCGCGCTGCTGCTCGGCGGCGCGGCGACGACGCTGGCGCCGGCGCTCCTGCTGCACCAGTTCGTTCGCGACGGGCTGATCCTTGTTGGATTGGAGCTCGTCTATCGGCTGCTGCGCGGCGTCGGGGTGCCCGCCCCGATCATGCGGCGGGTGCAGCCGGCATGACGCTGCTGCACCCCACCGCGCCCGGCCCGAGCATCGTTGCGTGCAACAGCTGCCGCCATTCGGCGGAGGCACGCGACGATGCCGACGGCGTGCGTGGAGGCGCGCAGCTCGTTGCGGCGCTGCGCGCCACGCAGGCATCCGATCCCCGCTACGCGGCGATCGCCGTCGAAGAAATGCCCTGCCTGTTCGCCTGCACCGAGCATTGCACCGTCCATCTGCGTGCACCGGGCAAGATGGGCTATGTGCTCGGCCGCTTCGAGCCCGATAAGGAGGCGGCACGCGCAATCCTCGACTATGCGCTCGCCCATGCCGAAAGCGCCGAGGGCAGCGTGCCCTACCGGTCCTGGCCGGACGGCGTGAAAGGCCATTTCATCGTCCGCACCCCGCCGGAAGGCTTCGTCGTCGCATGACC
>DATGEV010000082.1:0-6391 GCA_035309885.1 Sphingomonas sp. | reverse complement strand
CAGATCGGCCTTGAGCATCTCGATCTCGTGCGAGGAGGCGGCGAGCTCGGCCTGCAGCTTCTCGGTGGTGGCCAGCATGGCGTTGGTCGCCTCGATCATCTCGGCGAGCATCGCGCGCTGGCGCTCGAGTGTGGTCGTGGCGTCGACCTCCGACGTGCTTTGCGCCACGAGATGCGACCGCCGGATGTCGAGCCGCGAGGCGTGGCTGCGGGTATCGGCGTCGGAACGCTCGATATACTCGTTCATTCGCGCGAGCTGGGTTTCGGTGTCCTCCAGCACGCGGCCGACGCCGCCGCGGCCTGCGCCGTAGAATTCGCGGCGGATATTGGCGACGACGCGCTCGCTCAGCTGGCCGGTGTTGCGGCGTATCGCGTCGACCGCCTCGACCAGCTGGGGGTCGGCGCCGGTGACATAGCGATACAGGAATTCATAGTTGGTCGGGGTGGCCGCAATGCCGCCCTCCTCGAGAAGGGCGCGGATGCGATCGAACGTGCCCTTCGTGTCGTTCACCGACGTTGACCTGTCCCCGACGTGGCGTCACCCGGCCCCGCTGGCCGGATGAATGCCGTATCATGCTGGGTAGGGGCGAAACGTAAAAAAAGCCCGAAGGCGAAGGCCTCAGTCGGCGATGCTGTAGTTCAAGAAGGCAGGGATCGGGCCATTCCAGTCCGCGCTGGCGTCGGCGGCGATCGGTTCGGCCACGGGCTGCACGCGCGGGGCCGAGGCGTCGCGGCGATCACGCTCCCGCTCGGGACGCGGACGCTCGGCGGCCGGGCGGCGACCGCCGCGGCGATCCTCGGTGGTCCTGGGGCCGCGGTCGTCATGGCGCGGCTGCGCATCGTGCGCCGGGGCGGGCTCGCGCGGGGCCTTGGCACCTTCGATGCGCGGGATCTTCTGGCCGGTCAGCTTCTCGATGTTCGCGATATTCTCGGCATCCTCGTCGGTAACGAGGGTGAAGGCCTTGCCGGTCGCGCCCGCACGGCCGGTGCGGCCGATACGGTGGACATAATCGTCCGGATGCCAGGGCGCGTCGAAGTTGAAGACGTGGCTCACGCCCTTGATGTCGAGCCCACGCGCGGCGACGTCGGAGGCGACGAGGATATTGATGTCGCCCGCCTTGAAGCGATCGAGTTCCTTGAGACGCGAGGGCTGGTCCATGTCGCCGTGGATCTCGCCCGACGAGAAGCCGTGACGCTGGAGCGACTGGTTGAGGTCGCGCACGGTGGTCTTGCGGTTGGCGAAGATGATCGCAGTGCGCACGTCCTCGGCGCGCAGCAGATGGCGCAGCGTATCGCGCTTGGCGCGCGAGGTGGTGGTGACAAGCGCCTGTTCGATCAGGGCACTGGTCGAGCCGGTGCGCGCGACTTCGATCTGCTTGGGGTTGGAGAGGAACTTGTCCGCCAGCTTCTTGATCGGCGGCGGCATCGTCGCGGAAAAGAGCAGGGTCTGCCGGGTGGTCGGCAGCTTGGTGCAGATTTCCTCGATGTCGGGGATGAAGCCCATGTCGAGCATCCGGTCCGCCTCGTCGATGACAAGCAGCGAGCAGCCGGTCAGCAGGATCTTGCCGCGCTGGAACAGGTCCATCAGGCGGCCGGGCGTGGCGATGAGGACGTCGACGCCCTTTTCCAGCGCCGCCACCTGGTCGCCCATGTTCACGCCGCCGATCAGCAGAGCCATCGAGAGCTTGTGATACTTGCCGTATTTCTCGAAATTCTCGGCGACCTGCGCGGCGAGCTCGCGCGTCGGTTCGAGGATCAGCGAGCGCGGCATCCGCGCGCGGCTGCGGCCATGGGCGAGGATGTCGATCATCGGCAGCACGAAGCTGGCGGTCTTGCCGGTGCCCGTCTGCGCGATCGCGATCAGGTCGCGATTCATCAGCACCGGCGTGATGGCGGCGGCCTGTACCGGGGTGGGTTCGGTATAGCCGGCATCCGTAACGGCGCGAAGCAATTCATCGGAAAGGCCGAGGTCGGCGAAACTCATGCACACATCCGGGAACGACCGCCGGCGAAAGGCCGGTGGAATCGCACGCTGCCCTGTCGTGCCGGGCGTGGCTTGTCAAGGTGGCGTCGGAGCGAGCCTATCGTTGCGGGACAGCGGTAAGCGTGCGGAAGCGGTCGATCTGGCAATCGCCACCCGAACGGGTGTGGATGGAATCACGGTCTGCGCAGATTTTCTGGTCATGCGGCGGCTTCACATAAAAGCCCGAATAATAATCGAGCGCGGGGCATTCGTCGGCCAGCCGCGCGCGGACGCGCTGGCCGCCCTTGAGGATGAAGTCGACGCTGTCAGGCGCGGTGACGGCGGCAGCGGCGATGGCGCCGGCGTCGATGCAGCGCGGACCCCTGCGATCGCGGAAGACGGGAGGGAGCGGCCTCGGGTCGGGGCGATCAGCCGGCATCGGGGAGTGGCGGCCCCGCCGGGCAGGCACACGGATGATGACCGGCTGCGTGGCGGTGACCCGGGCCTGTGCCTCGTTGTCACCCTTGTGTCCGGTCGGGCCGAAGCCGCTGGCAAGAAGGGCGACAAGTGAAAGCACTATCACCAGCCGTGGCCCCATACGGAGATGAACATGGAAGCTGCTTACGCTGGCGATGCCTGCTTGAACATAGGATGAATTATCCGCGCAATTGACTCCTGTTCCGGGCGACAGCGCCGCGGTACCAAAGCATGATGGCCCATCCGATGCCCTCCGCCGCGCTGTTGGCGCGCCTGTTCGATCGTCTCGGGCCGGCGGGCTTCACCACCGATCCGGCCGATCTGGCGCCGTGGCTTACCGACTGGCGCCGGCGGTTGACGGGTGCGGCGGCCGCGCTCGTCTCGCCGGCCGATGCCGAGGAAGCCGCGTTCGTGGTGGCGCAGGCAGCGGCTGAGGGGGTCGCAATTGTGCCGCAGGGCGGCAACAGCTCGATGGTGGGCGGCGCGACGCCGGCTGGCATTGGGCCGGAGGGTGAGGGCCGCGCGCTGCTCGTCTCGATGCGGCGGATGCGCCGGATCCGCTCGGTGTCGGCCGGTGACAATGCCGTGGTGGCCGAAGCCGGCGTGGTGCTCGCCGATCTCCACGCCGCGGTGGAGGGGCAGGGCCGGCGATTCCCTCTCTCGCTCGCCGCCAAGGGCAATGCCACGGTGGGTGGTCTCGTCTCCACCAATGCGGGCGGCACGCAGGTGCTGCGCTTCGGGCCGATGCGATCGCTGGTGCTGGGGCTGGAGGCGGTGCTGCCCGACGGTTCGATGCTCCGCGGCCTGACGCCCCTGCGCAAGGACAATCGCGGCTATGACCTCAAGCAGCTGCTGATCGGCGGCGAGGGCACGTTGGGGCTGGTGACGGCGGCGACGCTCCGGCTCGTCCCCGCGGTGGGCGAGCGGGCGGTCGCCTGGATCGGGCTGGACGATCCGGAGACGGCGCTCACCCTGCTGCGGCGGCTGGAGGATCGGCTGGGCGAGGCGGTCGAGAGTTTCGAACTGGTCCCCGCCGAGGGGCTGGCGCTGGTGTTGCGACACATCCCCGGGACACGCGCTCCGCTGAGCGATGCCTGGGCGTGGAATGTGCTGGTCGAGGCGGTGGCGCCGGCGGATGAGGCGCCGATCGCCGGGCGGCTCGAAGCTGCGCTCGCCGAGGCGATGGAGGCGGGGTGGGCCGGCGACGCCGTGATCGCTGCGAGCGAAGCACAGGCCGATGCCTTCTGGAAGCTGCGTGAGAGCATGTCGGAAGCGGAGGCCCGCGATGGCATCGCCGCCAAGCATGACATCGCCGTGCCCGTCGCCGCGATGCCGGGTTTCATGGCGCAGGCCGCCGCCGCGGTGGTGGCCCGCTTCCCCGGGGTGCGCCCGATCGCCTTCGGGCATCTCGGCGACGGCAATGTCCACTTCAACGTTCGCGCGCCGTCGGGCGGGGACGATCGCGCCTGGTTCGCCGCTAATGCCGCGGAAGTTTCCAGCTTTGTTCATGGCCTCGTCACCGATGCGGGCGGTTCGCTGTCGGCCGAGCATGGAATCGGCCGGTTCAAGCGCGCCGACTTCCTGCGGCTGACCGATCCGGCACGGCTGGCGGCGATGCTGGCGGTGAAGCATGCGCTCGATCCGGCCGGAATCATGAACCCCGGGGCGTTGCTGCCGCTTGCAGAAGCCGCGCCCGGGCCATAGACGACGATACCTCACGGGGTGGCGGGGGCCTCTCCCGTCCATTGTCTTCAGGAGAGCAAGGTTATGGCGAGCGCACCCATTCAGGGCCTGCCGCTGTTCTACAACGATCTGACGCCGATCTCGAGCGACGTGCACGCCGACTGGCGTCTCCGCGCGAAGAACGGTGTGCCGTTTCTGACCAAGGTCCACGCGGTTCCGTTGCTGGCGGAAGAGTTCATCAACGCCAGCCGCTTCTATCCGATCGTCTTTTCGGCGGGTGAGAACGCCGTGCCGTTGGCGCTGATGGGCCTCAACGAAGGCGTGAACACCTTCGTCGACGAAGAAGGCCTGTTCCCGGCCGACTATTACGTCCCGGCCTATATCCGCCGCTATCCGTTCATGCTGGCGCGCCTGCGTCCGGATACCGACGAGCTGTCGCTCTGCGTCGATCCGACCTCCGACGTGATCGGCGCGTTCGACGAAGGCGAGCCGCTGTTCGACGGCAAGCAGCCGAGCGAGCGCACCCGCGAAATCCTGTCCTTCTGCGAGCAGGTCGAGCAGGCCAGCCTGGTCACCAGCGCCTTCTTCCAGGACATCGCCGAGCAGAAGCTGCTCATCGACGGTGAGTTCACCGCCCAGCCGACCGGCGTGGCGCAGCCCTATGTCTATCGCGGCTTCCAGATCGTGTCGGAAGAGGCGCTGAAGAACCTGCGCGGCGATATCGTGCGCAAGTGGAACCAGAATGGCCTGCTGGCCCTGCTCTACGCGCATATCTTCTCGCTGCAGCGCATGGCCGATGTGTTCGGCCGGCAGGCGCAGCAGGGCAAGTTGCCGCCGCCCAACGGCCCGCTCGTGGCGTAACACCGACGGGAAACCACAATATCAGGGGGTGACGATGGGGGTTGCGTTCGAAGGAGCCGGTCTGGTCCGCTACACGCGGGTCGCGATCGCGTTGCACTGGACGATCGCGATCCTCATCGTCACCAACCTCACGATCGGCTTGCTGCACGATTCGCTGCTCAAGGGCGCGCTGCCGCTGCACAAGTCGATCGGGATGCTGGTGCTGCTGCTCGGCGTCGTGCGGCTCGGCTGGCGAATCGGCCATCGTCCGCCGCCGCTGCCGGCCAGAGTTCGACGCTGGGAACGGCGGCTTTCGGCAACGGTCCACTGGCTTTTCTACGCGCTGATGATCCTGATCCCGTTGTCGGGCTGGATCTTCACCTCCGCGAGTCTCAAGCGCCATCCGCTGAGCTTTTTCGGGCTGTTCCCGCTGCCGATGTTCCCGGTGCCTCAGGACAAGGCGATCGCCAGCG
Organism: Sphingomonas sp.; assembly: GCA_035309885.1. Taxonomy (GTDB): domain Bacteria; phylum Pseudomonadota; class Alphaproteobacteria; order Sphingomonadales; family Sphingomonadaceae; genus Solisphingomonas. The sequence continues at coordinate 956 of DATGEV010000082.1, read as the reverse complement.
TCTGGGCCGATCGGCACGAGCTCATGGCTTATCTGATGATCGCGCTGCTGCTGCTCCATATCGCCGGTGCGCTGAAACATCGCTTCGTCGAGCGCGATCACGTGCTTGATCGGATGTTGCCGGGGACGACGCCCTCCTGAAGAGGCAGTCCTTGCAAGCCGATTATCGGTTGCCATGCACAATTTGGCTAAGCCGTGACTTTTTTGCACCGACGCGCTTGAAATCACCCTGCCGAGGTTTATGTTTGTGGGGCGCGGTCGTGCCCCCCTTCGCGATCGCGCAAGACGCGCCTTCGGGCGCGTTCCTCCCTGAACCTTGGCCGCCTCGCGCTTGCGCGGGGCGGTTTTTTATTACTCCGCGGCGAGTGCGTGGCCGCGCGCTTCGTCCTCCAGCGCCGCCGCGATCGCAGCCACGATTCGCCGCACGCGCGCCAAGCCTGCGCCGGGCTGCCGTCTGTCGGCGTCCAGATAGAGCGAGCGGTCGATCTCGATCTGGATGGCATGGCGACCCGTGCGCGGGCGGGCGTGCCGGTCGAGCGTATGGCCCCCGGCATAGGGATGGTTGCGCGCCACGACGAGCCCCGCATTGCGTGCGGCGGCGGCGGCGGCCTCTGCCAGGCTCGATGCCGCGCTGCGACCATGCCGATCGCCGACCACAAGCTGCACCGCACCGCTGCGGCCCGGAAGCGCGGGCATCGAATGGCAATCGATCAATATCGCGAATCCATGCACCGCTTGCGCCTCGTCGAGCGCAGCGGCGATCGCGGCATGATAGGGGCGGTGAGCGCCGGCCATGCGAGCCTCCACCTCGGCACTTGTCAGCGGGCGCTTCCAGATCGCGCCGCCCATGGCGATTCGGCTGGGGATGACGCCCAATCCGCCGGCCACCTTGGGTGAGAGGATGATGTCGCCGGGGCCATGATGGTCCGCGAGCAACTGCGGGTCGATCTCGCGCTC
>DATGEV010000081.1:0-13019 GCA_035309885.1 Sphingomonas sp. | reverse complement strand
CCCGCACCCTGCCCCGGGAGTTGCCTGAATGACCAAACGCTATGACGCCGTGATCATCGGAGGGGGGCATAACGGCCTCGTCTGCGCCTACTATCTGGCGCGGGCCGGCAAATCGGTGTGCGTGCTGGAGCGGCGCGCGATCGTCGGCGGCGCGGCGGTGACCGAGGAGTTCCACCCGGGCTTCCGCAATTCGGTGGCGAGCTACACGGTCAGCCTGCTCCAGCCCAAGGTGATCCGCGACATGAAGCTCGCCGAGCGGGGCTTGCGGATCGTCGAGCGGCCGATCTCCAACTTCCTCCCGCAGGACGACGGGCGCTACCTCAAGCTCGGCGGCGGGCTCGAGCGGACGCAGGCCGAGTTCCGCAAATTCTCCGACCATGATGCCGAGGTGCTGCCGGCCTATTATGAGTCGCTCGAGGTGGTGGCCGACGTGCTGCGCGATCTCGCGCTGCGCTCGCCGCCCAACATGGGCGAGGGGCTTTCGACGCTGATCGCGGCGGCGCGGCAGGGGCGGCGGCTCGCCGGCCTTGGCCTCCCCCAGCAACGCGACGTGCTCGATCTCTTCACCAAGTCCGCGCGCACCTTCCTCGACAGCTGGTTCGAGAGCGAGGCGGTCAAGGCCGCGTTCGGTTTCGACGCGGTGGTCGGCAATTTCGCCAGCCCCGACACGCCGGGCTCGGCCTATGTGCTGCTCCACCACGTGTTCGGCGAGGTGAACGGCAAGAAGGGCGCCTGGGGCCACGCCATCGGCGGCATGGGCGCGATCACCCAGGCGATGCGCCAGGCTTGCGAGGAAGCCGGCGTCAAGATCCTCACCGAGGCGCCGGTCGCCCAAGTGCTGGTCGACGGCGGCCGCGCGGTCGGCGTCCGGCTGGAGGGCGGCGCCGAGGTGATGGGCCACGCCGTCGTCTCCAATGTCGGGCCTCGCCTGCTGTATGACCGGCTGATCGATCCGGCCGATCTCGCGCCGGAATTTCGCCGCCGGGTGAAGGGCTTCAAGGTCGGGTCGGGCACCTTCCGGATGAACGTGGCGCTGTCCGATCTGCCGCGCTTCACCTGCCTGCCCGAACCCGGCGAGCACCACCAGTCGGGCATCATCATCGCCCCCACGCTCGATTACATGGACCGGGCGTACACCGACGCCAAGCAGACCGGCATGTCCAAGGCGCCGATCGTTGAGATGCTGATCCCGTCGACCGTCGACGACAGCCTCGCGCCGCAGGGAAGCCATGTCGCCAGCCTGTTCTGCCAGCAGTTCGCGCCCGAGCTGCCCGCCAAGGACGCTGTTGCGCGCAGCTGGGACGATGCCCGCGAGCAGGCGGCGGACCTCATCATCGATACCGTCGAGCGCTGGGCGCCGGGCTTCAAGGCGACGGTGATCGCGCGGCAGATCCACTCGCCGCTCGATCTGGAGCGCAAGTTCGGCCTCATCGGCGGCGACATCATGCACGGCAATATGAGCCTCGATCAGCTCTGGTCGGCGCGCCCGATCCTGGGCCACGGCGCATATCGCGGGCCGCTGAAGGGGCTGTACATGTGCGGCGCGGGCACCCATCCCGGCGGCGGCGTGACGGGAGCCCCCGGCCACAACGCCGCGCGCGAAATCCTCGCCTACGGGAGTCTCTGGCGGCGCATCACCCGCGTCGCCTAAGATGGAGCGCGGGCCCAAGCAAAGTTGACACCACGGAAGCTCTTTTTCAGGCCGCCGCCTGGCGCCGCATCGGCAGGCGCCAGCGGCCGAGTTCCTCGTGCCATGTCCGCCCGCGCCAGCTCCGCACCAGCACCAGTTCGTCGACCAGCCAGCTGATCCCGTCGATCGGACGCACGCCGCGCGCATCGCGCGTGCCGTAGCCGAGCGTGACATGCGGCGTCGGCGCGGCGTGCTTGCCCGGCTCCGAGCCATAATGGCGCACCATATCAAGGACATGCGCCTGGCATTCCAGCGCACCGACCAGCGGCTGGCTCGCCTTGAGCAGTGTGCTGCGCGCACTCACCACGATCTGATCGAACACGACATGGAAGGCGAGCGGCGGGCTGGTCGCCATGATCCAGCGGGCCAGCGCGACCACATAGTCCTGCGGCGCGTCGATGCCGTTCAGATCCGCGATGGTGATATGGCGCCGCGCCGCCGACACCAGGTTCAGCCCGGGCAGCACGGGCTCGACGTCGTTGGACACGTCCAGATGCGCGCCGACATCGTCCGGCAGGCGGGCGAAGAAATAGAGGCGGGATTCGACAGGCATGGCCATTGTGGCTGTCCTTCCAGAACCATCGTGCAAAATGTTCCTTTTTTGTTCCAATTCGTCAACCCCGCTTGGCAGCACCGCCGGGCCGCGCGATAGTTGCACCCATGAACCTGATCTCGATCCTCATCGGCCTCGTCGCACTGCTCTGGGGCATTCTCGCCTTCACGCCCTTTCTGGGCTGGATGTACTGGTTCGTGATCCCGATCGCGCTGCTCGGGCTCGGCTTCGGGACGCTCTCCAGCCGCGACGGCGGGCGCAACCTTAACCTGCTGGTGGTGCTGGTCGGCGTGGTGCGGCTGGTGCTTGGCCACGGAATTTTCTGAGCGGTCGGCTGCTCACCCCTGCGCGGCGCGGATGTCGGCGCGCATCAGCACCGCCAGCACTGCCGCCATCAGAAGCAGCGCCGGCACGTCGCCCAGCAGATGGCCGTGCTGCCCCGACAGCGATTGCGCCGTCATGATCGCGGCGTGGACCAGGCTCGACCATATGGTGAACCAGATCAGCGAGCGGTTCGCCGCCGGATCGCGTGCGGCGCGGATCAGGAATACGCCCAGCGTCGCATAGACCCCGACGATCATCATGAAATAGTCGGATGCGGCGGGCGGCCCCTCGTGCCACGCCCAGCCCGACGGCCAGACGATCGCCAGCGGATAGAGGAGGCAACACACCGCGCCGAACAGCACGAGCGCGGCCTGCAACACGGCATGTGGACGGATCATGACACCCACTCCCTCGGGAACCCGGAGCCGTCAGAATAGCGCGGAGCGGGCTGCGGCACGAGGGACGTGGCTCCGGGCGGGCGGGTGCGGTAGGATCGGGGCCTTCATGGATGGCGAGCGGGAGGGCGTCCGATGCGGATGACAGGGTTCCTGGTCATGGCCACCGCGCTGGCGGCGGTTCCGGCCCCAGCCCCTGCGGCGTCGGCGCCCAAGCCTCCACCCGTCCCGCACTGGGTGATGGTCGGCCACCATGTCGATGGCGGCCCGGTCGAGGTGGACACCCGCTCGATCACGCCATGGGGTGACCTGACGCGCGGCTGGTGGCGCCTCACCCTCGCCCAACCCCGGCCCGACGGCACCGCGATCGAGAAGCATCTCGAGGCGGTCGACTGCACGCGCGGGTTCTCCACCTCGCTGGAGCAGGTAACGCTGCGCCCCGACGGCGGCGTGATCGATCATACGCGCGAGGCGCCGAGTGCGGCGATCACCCGGCTCGGCCCTGCCACTCCCGGCACCACGGGCGCGATGGCCGGCGCCGCGATCTGTCGCCTCCGCCCGCCGCCGCCCAGGCCCAGGCACCACCGCTGAGCGCGCTCAGCCGCGATCATATTCCACCAGATCCCAGCGATTGCCGTAGAGATCGAGGAAGACGGCGACGGTGCCATAGTCGGTCCGCACCGGCTCGCGCACGAAGGTGACGCCCTTGGCGCGCATCGCCGCATGATCGCGCGCGAAATCGTCGGTGGCGAGGAACAGGAAGACGCGCCTGCCCGCCTGATCGCCAACGAAGCGCGCCTGGTCCGGCGTCGACGCGCGGGCGAGCAGCAGCGAGGCGCCCCCCGCCCCGCTCCCCGGCGGCGCCACCGTCACCCAGCGCTTGCCCTGCTCGGGGATCGGCCTGTCCTCGGTGAGCGTGAAGCCGAGCGTTCCGCAGAAGAAGGCGATCGCCTCGTCATAGTCGCGGACGAGGAGCGCGATGTGGGCCAGCGACTGCATCGCCGCCGCATAGCATGGCGGCCCGGCGGCCTCCATTGACGCGCTGCCCGCACTTCAGCACATCGCGCGGGCGGATGGAGATGCAGTATGGGTGACGGCGAACAGGGCGTGAAGCTGCACGAGAGTTGGCGTGCGCCGCTCGGGGGTGAATTCGCCGGCCCCTATATGGCCGCGCTGAAGCAGTTCCTCGTCGCCGAAAAGGCAGCCGGCAAGCGCATCTTCCCCAAGGGCGGCGAGTGGTTCCGCGCGCTCGACCTGACCCCGCTCGACACGTTGCGCGTCGTGATCCTGGGGCAGGATCCCTATCATGGCGAGGGGCAGGCGCATGGCCTGTGCTTCTCGGTGCAGCCGGGCGTCCGCCCGCCGCCCAGCCTCGTCAACATCTACAAGGAGCTGAAGACCGATCTCGGCATCGATCCCCCGCGCCACGGCTTTCTGGAGCATTGGGCGCAGCAGGGCGTGCTGCTGCTGAACTCGGTGCTGACGGTGGAGATGGGGCAGGCCGCCTCGCACAAGGGGCGCGGCTGGGAGACGTTCACCGATGCGGTGATCCGGCTGGTGGCGGCGAAAGAGGAGCCGGTCGTGTTCCTGCTGTGGGGCAGCTACGCGCAGAAGAAGGCGGCGTTCGTCCAGTCCGTCGAGCAGGGCGGGCGCCATCTGGTGCTGAAGGCCGCGCACCCCTCGCCGCTCTCGGCCCACAATGGTTTTCTGGGGTGCCGGCATTTCTCCAAGACGAACGCCTTTCTGGAGAGCCGGGGGATGACGCCGATCGATTGGGCTTTGCCGGCGATTCAGCCTTAGGTTGAAATTTGTACTGAAAGTTGTACATTGCCGAGCATGGAATCGCTGAGCTTCTCCGACGCCCGCGCCAATCTGAAGGCCGTGATGGATCGCGCGGTGGCCGATAAGGCGCCGATCGCGATAACACGGCAAAAGTCCGAAGGCGTGGTGATGGTCTCGGCAAGCGAATGGGCGTCGATCGAGGAGACGCTTTATCTCCTGCGGTCGCCCCGGAATGCGGAGATGCTGCTGAACAGCATTGCCGAACTCAATGCCGGCAAGGGTGAGGAACACGAGCTTATCGAGCCGTGAAGATCACCTTCTCGTCCCGCGCGTGGGATCAGTATCTCTACTGGCAAGCCGAGGACGCGAAGATGCTCGATCGGCTGAACGCGCTGCTCAAGGAGATCATGCGCGATCCCTTCTGCGGCACCGGCAAGCCCGAACCGCTGGGCGGCAACCTCACCGGCTGGTGGTCCCGCCGGATCAATTCAGAACATCGGCTGGTCTATCGCGTGACGGGCAAGGGCGACGCGCAGGCGCTCGAAGTGGCGCAGTGCCGGTATCATTACTGATGCCGAAATAACGGCAATTCAGGTCGCTTTTGGTGCCGCCGCGCCGCGCAGGAAGCCCTCGGTGCTGCTTATATGCGCGAATGACCCGCGCTCGATCAGTAGACGCATCCTTGAAATGAAATGTGGACAATCTTGCTGGCCTGATCTGCCTCGAACCCGATGACGCATTGCATTATGCCGCGAGCGCTGCTGTCGAACTAATAAATCACGTCGCCGTTCGGTATCTGGTACTGGCCATGTGGCGGTCCAACCTCCCGGATCAAATCATTGATGTCACGGCCTATATTGGGCTGGAATGAACTAGCCAAAGCCGCTCGCTGCTCGGCGACGGAAGGCTTGACTGGTTGCTTGGCAAACACGGGCGCGCCCGCCAGTAGTAGCCCCACCGCGGCGAAACGATAAATCCCCATGTTAACCCTCGCATTGCGATGTTTCGCTAACACGAAAAAGCCCGGCGGGTTAGGCCGGGCTTTTTCTAGCCTCTTGCAAGACCTAAGCTCACAGTCTCACTCCGCTGCCGGCAGATAGATCTCCCCGCCCTTTTCGCGGAACGTCTCGCTCATCTGCTTCATGCCCGCTTCGGCCTCCGCCTCGCCCACCGGCGTCGCGGCGAGAAAGGTGTCGGCGCTGGCGTTCTGCTTCGCCGCGAAGTCGCGCACTTCCTGCGTGATCTTCATCGAGCAGAATTTCGGCCCGCACATCGAGCAGAAATGCGCCGTCTTGGCGCCTTCCGCGGGCAGCGTCTGGTCGTGATATTCCTCCGCCGTGTCGGGATCGAGCGACAGGTTGAACTGGTCGCGCCAGCGGAACTCGAAGCGGGCGCGGCTCAAGGCATCGTCGCGCACCTTGGCGCCTGGATGGCCCTTGGCGAGATCGGCGGCGTGGGCGGCAAGCTTGTAGGTGACGACACCCACCTTCACGTCGTTGCGGTCGGGTAGCCCCAGATGCTCCTTGGGCGTCACGTAGCAGAGCATCGCCGTGCCGAACCAGCCGATCATCGCCGCACCGATCGCCGAGGTGATGTGGTCGTATCCCGGCGCGATGTCGGTGGTGAGCGGCCCGAGCGTGTAGAAGGGGGCCTCGCCGCACGCCTCGAGCTGCTTGTCCATGTTCTGCTTGATCTTGTGCATCGGCACATGGCCGGGGCCTTCGATCATCACCTGCACGTCGTGCTTCCAGGCGATCTGGGTGAGCTCGCCCAGCGTCGCGAGCTCGGCGAACTGCGCCTCGTCATTGGCGTCGGCGATCGAGCCCGGACGCAGACCGTCGCCGAGCGAGAAGGCCACGTCATAGGCCTTCATGATCTCGCAGATTTCCTCGAAGCGCTCGTAGAGGAAGCTCTCCTTGTGGTGCGCGAGGCACCACTTGGCCATGATCGAGCCGCCGCGCGAGACGATGCCGGTGACGCGCTTGGCGGTCAGCGGGATGTAGGGCAGGCGGACGCCGGCGTGGATGGTGAAATAGTCGACGCCCTGCTCGGCCTGCTCGATCAGCGTGTCGCGGAAGATCTCCCAGGTGAGATCCTCGGCGATGCCGCCGACCTTCTCCAGCGCCTGGTAGATCGGCACGGTCCCGATCGGTACCGGCGAGTTGCGCATGATCCACTCGCGGGTGTCGTGGATGTTGCGGCCGGTGGAGAGGTCCATCACCGTGTCCGCGCCCCAGCGGATCGACCACACCATCTTGTCGACCTCGGAGGCGACGTCCGACGCCACCGCCGAATTGCCGATGTTGGCGTTGATCTTGACGAGGAAGTTGCGGCCGATCGCCATCGGCTCGGATTCGGGGTGGTTGATGTTGTTGGGGATGATCGCGCGGCCGCGGGCGACTTCGTCGCGGACGAACTCGGGGGTCACGAAGTCGGGGATCTCGGCGCCGAAATCCTGACCGTCCCGCGCGAGCTTCTCCTTGAGCGCGGCGCGGCCCATATTCTCGCGGATCGCGACATATTCCATCTCGGGCGTGATGATGCCCTTCCTGGCATAGTGCATCTGGCTGACGTTCATGCCCGGCTTGGCGCGCAGCACGCGGCCACGGACCTGCGGGAAGGCCGGCACGCCGCCCGAGCGATCGGGGCCGAGCTGGCCGTTGTCCTCGGGCTTGACCTCGCGCTGGGTGACTTCCTCGACGTCGCCGCGGTTGCGGATCCAGTCGCGGCGCAGCTCGGACAGGCCGGCCATGATGTCGATGCGGGCGTTGGGATCGGTGTACGGCCCCGATGTGTCATAGACGCGCACGGCCGGCTCGTTGGCGCTCGGCTCCAGATCGATCTCGCGCATCGCGACCCTGAGGTCGCCGACATGGATCTTCCGCGAGCCCCGGATCGGGCCGGTCGTCACCTTCAGTTCGGTGCGGGCGGGGATGTCTGCCATCGGAAGAAGTCCTTTCAGGGAAGCGCGTCGGCCCGGCCTGTGAAGCCGGCGAGGAGGAGAAGCAAGCCCAGTACGATCGCGATCAGTGCCCACAGGCGGGCACTGCTCACGAACTGGTGGGCGAAGGCGAGGATGAGCTGCGGCGCGGCGATCAGCACCAGTCCCTCGAGCGCGAGCAGCGCGGCGAGGATGGTGACGAGCACGCTCAGCGGATCGGTGAGGACATGGTGCGGGATCAGGATCGCGGTGCCGACCGCGAAGGCGGCGATGCCGACCGTATAGACGAGGCCGGGCGAATGCTCGAAATCGTCGACGATGGCGCGCAGCTTCTGCGGCGTGGTGAGAAGGCCGACGCCGGCCGCCAGCCAGTAGAGGCCGATCGCCTCGGCCAGCCGCAACGTCAGCACGGTGAGCGTGTGGACCACGCCCGTCTCCTCGTTCAAACGGAAGAGGGGTGCGTGGCCGCTCCCTCCCTCCGCCGGTGTCAGCCGGATCAGGTTCAACGGGTCGCGGACTTCAACGTCCGCCTCTCAGCCGCATGACAGCGGCCCCCCGGGGAAGCGTCCTGCATAGACCAACCCTGAACGGCAGGCAAACGGCAGGTTCAGCGGACATAAACGACGAATCTGGCGTTGTTCGTGAATGACCGCGCGTTGATGCGGTCCGAACAGGAGAGACCTGATGCCGATGAAGCGTCCGATAATCACGCTGGCGGCTGCCGCCATGCTGATGCCGCTGGCCGCCTGTTACGACGACGAGGGCGGGCCGCGCGGCTATGGTCCGCCGCCGCAGGGCGGCTATTACGACCAAGGGGGTTATGATCGTGGCGGCCCGCCGCCCGTGAACTATTATGACCGCGACGCCCCGCCGCCGCCGCCGGACTATGACGCGGCCCGCGACTATCGCGAGGAGCAGGCCCGGGAGCGCGCGCTGACCCGCGACGATCGCGTCTATCGCGGCCATGACGGACGCTATTACTGCAAGCGCTCCGATGGCACGACCGGGCTGGTCGTCGGCGCCGTGGCCGGCGGCGTGCTCGGCAACATCCTGGGTGGCGGCGGTGCGCTCGGCACGTTGCTCGGCGCGGGGGGCGGTGCCTTGCTAGGCCAGTCGGTCGACCAGGGCCAGGTGCGCTGCCGCTAGACCATCCCCCTATCATTTCGGAAGCGAGGCATCCGGTTGCGGGGTGACGGGAGCGGTCGGGGTCGTTACGTCCCTCTCGCATGAAGCGAACCGTCCCCACACTCTCGCGACCGTCGGCGGCGGGCGATCTCGCAGGCTCGACCGACTCTATCGGCTGGACGAATCCCCGCTCCCGCGCTTTTACGCAGCTGGCACGATGGCACGGGCCAAGACCCGGATCGTGGCGGGCGTAAGGGATCGGGTATGAAGACGGCGGCGGTGATCGGGGCAGGATTTGGAGGGCTGGCGCTCGCCATCCGCCTGCAATCGGCGGGGATCGTCACCACCCTGGTCGAGGCGCGCGATCAGCCCGGCGGCCATGTCGCGGTGCGCGATCAGGATGGCTTCCGCTTCGACGCCGGCCCCGCGATCCTTGCCGATCCCGATGGCCTGGCCGCGCTGTGGCGCCTGTCCGGCCATGACATCGGCGAGGATGTCGAGCTGTTGCCGGTGTCGCCCTTCTACCGGCTGATGTGGCCCGATGGCACCAGCTTCGATTGTTCGGGCGACGATGCCGCGATGGTGCGCCAGATCGCTGCGCTCAACCCCGAGGACGTCGCCGGCTATCGCCGTTTCCTCGATTATGCCGCCGACGCCTATCGCGACGGCTATCAGGCGCTCGGCCAGGGCGCCTTCCTTGACCTCAAGTCGATGGCGCAGGTGGCGCCGCAGCTGATCAAGGGGCAGGCGTGGCGGTCGCTCCTTGCGATCGTGTCGTCCTTCGTCGAGGACGCGCATGTCCGCCAGGCGCTGAGCTTCCCGGCGCTGCTGCTCGGTGGCAACCCGATGACGGTGAGCGCCACCTACGCGCTGATCCACCGGCTCGAGCGCGAGGGCGGCATCTGGTATCCGCGCGGCGGCCTGCAAGCGCTGGTGCGCGGCATGGTGGCGCATTTCGAGCGGCTGGGCGGCACCGTGCGGCTCGGCGATCCTGTGGTGGCGATCGACACGCTGGGCGACCGGGTGACCGGCCTCACTTGCGCCAGCGGATGGGGTGCAGCGTTCGACGCCGTCGCCTCCAACGCCGACGTGATGCACAGCTATCGTGACCTGCTCGGCCACACCAAGCGCGGCGAGCGGGCGGTGCGCGGGCTGGAGCGCAAGCGCTTCTCGCCCTCGCTGTTCGCGGTGCATTTCGGCATCCGCGGCACCTTCCCCGGCATCCCCCATCATTCGATGCTGTTCGGCCCGCGCTATGAGGGGTTGCTCACCGACATCTTCGACAATGGCGTGTTGTCGCGCGACTTCGCGCTGTGGCTGCACCACCCGACGGTCACCGATCCGGGGCTGGCACCCGACGGCTGCTCGGTGTTCAGCGCTGTGGCGCCGGTGCCGCATCTCGGCAAGCTGCCGATCGACTGGGCGGAGATTGGCCCGGCCTATGCGGACCGTATTCTCGATCATCTCGATGCACGACTGATCCCGGGCCTGCGCGAGCGGCTGGTGACGCGCTTCCACGTCACGCCGGCCAATCTCGCCACCGATCTCAACGCGCATCTGGGATCGGCCTTCGGGCTGGAGCCGCTCCGCACCCAGTCGGCCTTCTTCCGCGTGCACAACCGTGACGACCGCATCCCCAATCTGTATTTCGTCGGCGCCGCCACTCATCCGGGCGCGGGGATTCCCGGTGTGGTCGCCTCCGCCCGGGCGACCTCCGCGCTGATGCTCGACGATCTGCGGCGATCCTGAAGGACAGAAGAATCATGAAGCGTCTCGCCGTCTATTGCGGCTCCGCCACCCCCGCCGATCCGCGCTACATCGAATGCGCGCGCCTCGTCGGCCGCACCTTTGCCGAGCGCGGCATCGGCCTCGTCTATGGCGGCGGCCGGCTCGGGCTGATGGGCGCGGTGGCCGATGCGACTCTGGAGGCGGGCGGCGAGGTGATCGGCGTGATCCCGACCGCGCTGGTCGACGCCGAGGTGGCACACAAGGGCTGCACCGAGCTCCACGTCGTCGAGACGATGCACCAAAGGAAGCAGCTCTTCACCGATCTCTCTGACGGATTCGTCACCATCCCCGGCGGCACCGGCACGATGGATGAGCTGTGGGAGGCGATGAGCTGGGCGCAGCTTGGCTATCATGCCAAGCCGGTCGGGCTGCTCAACGTCGCGGGCTATTATGACGGGCTGCTCGAATTCTGGGCGAAGATGGGCGAGGTCGGCTTCGTCCGCGCCCAGCATCAGGGGCTGCTGATCGCCAGCGACGATCTCGACGATCTGCTGGCGAAGATGGCCGCCTATCAGCCGGCGTGCAGCATCTTCGCGATGAAGGCCAGCGATCTCTAACCCGGAGCGCGGGGGCCGAGTCGCCTGTTCAGCGTTCGCTCATCGCAAGAATCGTTGTTCGCGCCGATGAAACGCCCCGTCCCCTTTCTTGCCCTTTCGATCGCGCTGGCCGGCCTCGTTGCCGGCTGCGCCTCCGTCTCGTCCGAAGACAAGGTCCGCGACAAGCTGGTCGCGGCCGGCGTCAAGCCGCATATGGCGGACTGCATGGCCGACAAGCTGGTGCGCAAGCTCGATTATTCCGAGCTCAAGGAGCTCACCCGAGTCGCCAAGCTGCCGCGCGAACATCCCGGCGCATTAAGCTTCGACGAGCTCACTTACCGCCTCCAGGCGATCAATAATCCGCATATCGTGTCGGTTGTGACGCGAGCAGGGCTGGGCTGCGCCATCGCAGGGTGATAGGGGCCTCCACCGAGCCGGCTTGGCGCGGGGTTTACGTTCGCGTCAATTGCCGTTAACGGAAACCTCGAATTACGGGAGCCGCCCTCCATGAACATCCACGAATATCAGGCCAAGGAACTGCTCGCGAAGTTTGGCGTCGCGGTTCCGGCCGGTCACGCCGCGATGTCGGTGGACGAGGCGGTGGCCGCGGCCGGCAGGCTGCCCGGGCCGCTCTACGTCGTGAAGGCGCAGATCCACGCCGGCGGCCGCGGCAAGGGCAAGTTCAAGGAACTGCCGGCCGACGCCAAGGGCGGCGTGCGCCTCACCAAGTCGCTCGACGACGTGCGTGCGGCGGCGAGCGAGATGCTCGGCAACACGCTCGTGACCGTGCAGACCGGCGAGCATGGCAAGCAGGTCAACCGCCTCTACGTCACCGACGGCGCCGACATCGCCAAGGAATATTATCTCTCGATGCTGGTCGATCGCGCGACCGGCCGCCTTGCCATGGTCGTCTCGACCGAGGGCGGCATGGACATTGAGACCGTCGCCCACGACACGCCCGAGAAGATCGAGACGATCACGATCGATCCGGCCGAGGGCTTCATGCCGCACCACGGCCGCGCCGTGGCGTTCGCGCTGAAGCTGACCGGCGATCTCGCCAAGCAGGCGCAGAAGCTCGCCTCGCAGCTCTATGACGCGTTCATCGCCACCGACATGGCGATGCTCGAGGTCAACCCGCTGGTCGAAACCGTGGACGGCAAGCTGCTCGTGCTCGACGCCAAGGTGTCGTTCGATTCGAACGCGATGTTCCGCCACAAGGACATCGCCGAGCTGCGCGACGTCACCGAGGAGGATCCGGCCGAGGTCGAAGCCTCCAAGCACGACCTCGCCTACATCAAGCTCGATGGCGACATCGGCTGCATGGTCAACGGCGCCGGCCTCGCCATGGCGACGATGGACATCATCAAGCTCAACGGCGCGTTCCCGGCCAACTTCCTCGACGTCGGCGGTGGCGCTTCGAAGGAGAAGGTGACCGAGGCGTTCAAGATCATCCTGTCCGATCCGGCGGTGAAGGGCATCCTGGTCAACATCTTCGGCGGCATCATGCGCTGCGACATCATCGCGGAAGGCATCATCGCGGCGGCCAAGGAAGTGAACCTGTCGGTGCCGCTGGTCGTGCGCCTCGAAGGCACCAATGTCGAGCAGGGCAAGCAGATCCTGTCGCATTCGGGACTGGACATCGTGGCGGCCGACGATCTGGGCGACGCCGCCCGCAAGATCGTCGCCGAGGTGAAGCAGGCGGCCTGAGCCCCCTCGCCAGGGCCGCCCATTTGATTTGCTCAAGGAGAGAAGCATGAAAGTTCTCGTCCCCGTCAAACGGGTGATCGATTACAACGTGAAGCCGCGGGTGAAGATGGACGGCACGGGCGTCGACCTTGCCAACGTCAAGATGTCGATGAACCCGTTCGACGAGATCGCGGTCGAG
>DATGEV010000080.1:0-7354 GCA_035309885.1 Sphingomonas sp. | reverse complement strand
TGCGCGCGACAACCTCGCGTTTCGAAGCGCGCCGTGGCACACTCGGCGCATGGCGGACATCCGCAACATCGTGGTTCTCACCGGCGCCGGCATTTCGGCGGAGAGCGGGCTTGCCACCTTCCGCGGGCCGGACGGGCTGTGGGAGGGGCGCCGCGTCGAGGACATCTGCACCCCCGAGGCGCTGGAACGCGACCGCCCGCTGGTGCTCGACTTCTACGACCAGCGCCGCCGCGCGCTGTTGAGCGTGGAGCCCAATGACGCGCACCGGGCGCTGGCACGGCTCGACGCGGCATGGCCCGAGGGGCTGTTGATCATCACGCAGAATGTCGACGACCTGCACGAGCGTGCCGGTGCGAAGCGGGTGCTCCACATGCATGGCGAGCTGCGCTCGGCGCTGTGCGAGGGCTGCGGGGAGCGGCATCCGTTCGGCGGCGACATGCTCGATGGGCCGCGCTGCAAGGCCTGTGGGCAGGACGCGATCCGCCCCGACATTGTTTTCTTCGGCGAGATGCCTTACGAGATGGAGCGCATCGACCAGGCGCTGATGGAGGCGGACCTGTTCGTCTCGATCGGCACGTCGGGGGCGGTCTATCCGGCGGCAGGCTTCGTCGAGACCGCGCGCCACGCGGGCGCCGACACGCTGGAGCTCAACCTCGATCCCTCGGCCGGCAGCCTCTATTTCCACGAGACGCGGCTCGGCCCGGCGAGCCTGCTGGTGCCGGCCTGGGTCGACGAGGTGCTGGCGGACCAGGTCGCCGAAGGCTGATCCCGGCCCAATGTAACGCCAAAACGCTTCGCCGGCGGTGGCATGTTTCGCGCCAAAGCTCGGCCAATCGTTGCCACTTGAGCGACGACTGAAAGCTATCGTCATCTGTGGATGGCTTCCGCGTTGCAAGGCGCTCCCGTTAATTGGTCGACAGCCAATCCTCGCAGCGCAGCCCGTCCATTCGGTTGAACTCGCCCAGATTGCCAGTGACGACGATGAGACCCCGGCTCCGCGCGTGGCCCGCAATGAGCACGTCATATCCGCCGATCTGGTGCCCCTCGCGCTCGAGCGTCGCGCGAATGTCGCCTGCATGGGCGGCGGCGTCGGCGTCGAAGGGCAGAACTTCCAGTCGGCTCGCAAAGCGCTCAACCTCGGTCCGGTTCTCGATCGGCCGCGCTGACTTTGCCGCCCCGTGCAGGAGCTCCGTGAGCACGATGGTTGAGATGCTGAGGCCGTCAGCCTCGGCGTTGAAACGCGCGCGTATGCTTTGTGGTCGGTCGCGCAGAATCCGAATGCAAAGATTGGTATCGAGCATGTATCGGAGCATCAGAAAGACTCGCGGTCCTGCGCGGCGGGTTGATCGCGTTCGCCGAGTTTGATGCCGGGCGCTGCGAAAAAATCGTCCCACGCCTGGTCGGCCGGAACAATGACACGCCGGGCCCCGTCCCGCAGGATTGTCACCTCGCGCACGCCTTCGGGAAAGGCGACGTCCTTGGGAAGGCGAACCGCCTGCGAACGGTTAGACTGAAAAACGGTCGTGCGGGTCATCAGAACGACTCCAATTTGGATATCCAATAGGTATATCCCATTCGGGATATGTCAGTGGGATATACATCGCCAAACGCGCCAGAAGCGCCCCGACGGCAAGCGTCCAGAGATGGACGCTGCGACTGCCGCAGCCAAATCCTGAGAGCAGTCGCTCGCCGTATCCAGTATCGCGATCCGGCGGGGTGAGGGTGGCGATGCGACCAAAGACATGGGGATTGATCGGGGTTGGTGCGACGCTAGAGCGATTTCGAAGCGGATGGAATCATCCGCTGACTCGGAAATCGCGCCAAACCCATATCTAGAGCGGCCGATCCGATGCCATCGGAGCGGATTCCGCTCTAGCTCTCATGATCGTCGTGGCGAGCCAGTTAGGTCAGGGATGCAGCAGGTTCGGCGGAGGCCGTTTGCCGACCAGCTACTCTCTGCCTGCGTCGTATCATTGCCCGCACCTGATGGTGTTTGGGCACGACTTGCTTCGATGAGCCGTCTGTGAAGGTCCACTTATCCAGCCTCTCACCTGAAACCTGACCGCCGCCGCGGCTTCATCGCCGCCACTCCATCTCATCTCAAGATTGAAGTGTTGCGTCGACCCGTTGCACCCACCACCCATGCGTTCATTCGCGGCTGGAGACGGATCCCTTCGCGGTTGGTGGAAGCACGTTCTAGACTGCCCCCATGCTGATCCGATTCGCCCTTGTCGCCCTGCTTGTCGCCACGCCGCTCTGGGCGCAGACTCCTGAGGTCGCTCCTCCGGCGCCAGCTTCCGCGCCCAAGCCTGCCACCGTGCGCGTCGATCTCGACACCAGTGAGGGGCGGATCGTGCTCGAGCTGGAAAAGGAGCGCGCGCCGATCACCACTGCGAACTTCCTGCGCTATGTCGACCAGAAGCGGTTCAACGGCATCGGCTTCTACCGCACGGTCAAGGTGGCGCCGGGCTACGGCCTGATCCAGGGCGGCGTGCGCGGTGATCCCAAGCGCGTGCTGCCGGCGATCGCGCATGAGCCGACCACCAAGACTGGCCTGTCGCATCTCGATGGCGTGGTCTCGATGGCGCGCAACGCGCCCGGCACGGCGAACGGTGACTTCTTCATCACGATCGGCGATCTCCCCTCGATGGATGCCGATCCCAAGCAGCCTGGCGACAATGCCGGCTTCGCGGCGTTCGGCCATGTCGTCGAGGGGATGGATATCGTCCGCCACATCCTCGACGAGCCGACCTCGCCGACCGAGGGCGTGGGCGTGATGAAGGGGCAGATCCTCGCTGCGCAGGTGAAGATCGTCTCGGCGCATCGCGAGCCATAAGGCCGGACCAGCATTCAAAAACGCCGGACTCTTCCTTCCTTTTCGTCATCCTGACGAAGGTCAGGATCCATTCGCGTTACGCGAGAAGAAGGGACGGAGCGTGAATGGATCCCGGACCAGGTCCGGGATGACGGATGGAGGGCGATGCTGCCCTTGGCCCTGGATCCCGGGTCAAGCCCGGGATGACGATAAAGTGGCTGTAGGGCGAACGGATCGGAACTTACTCCACCCAGTCGAGCCCGATCTCGCGGTAGAGGCTGCGATCTTCCTCCCAGTCGGGCTTCACCTTGACGTGGAGGAAGAGGTGCACCTTGCGCCCCAGCAGCGGCGCCATCTCGGCACGCGCGCGGCTGCCGATTTCCTTGAGGCGTGCGCCGCGCGCGCCCAGCACGATCGCCTTCTGGCTGTCGCGCGCGATCAGGATCTGCTGGTGGATCGCCACCGATCCATCGGCGCGCTCTTCGTACTTCTCGGTTTCGACCGCGCAGGCATAGGGCAGCTCAGCGTGGAGCTGGAGGTAGAGCTGCTCGCGCGTCACCTCGGCGGCCAACATGCGGTCGGTGGCGTCGGACACCTGATCTTCGGGGAAGTGCCACGGTCCCTCCGGCACGCGGCGGCCAAGTAGGCGCTTCAACTCGGGCACGCCGTCGCCGGTCGAGGCGGAGATGAACAGGATGTCTTCGGGCGCGAGCTGCTCCTGGAGCGCCTGCGCGGTGGCGAGCAGCTTTTCCTTGGGCGTCACGTCAACCTTGTTGAGGATGACGATCTTGGGCTCGCGGCGTTTGGCCAGCGTGTCTACCAGCGGCTGGATGCGCTTGGTGAGGCCGGTCTTGGCGTCGATGACCAGCGCGATCAAGTCAGCCGCCTCGGTGCCGCCCCACGCGGCGGCCACCATCGCGCGATCGAGCCGGCGCTTGGGATCGAAGATGCCGGGCGTGTCGACGAGCAGGATCTGGCTCTGGCCTTCGATCGCGATACCCATCAGGCGGACGCGGGTTGTCTGCGCCTTGGGGCTGACGATCGCGACCTTCTGGCCGACCAGCGCGTTGACGAGGGTGGACTTGCCGGCGTTCGGCGCGCCGACGACGGCGACGAGGCCGCACCTTTCGGTGATGGCTTCGGTCATGGCTTCAATTCCTTGAGGAGGGTGCGGGCGGCCTCGGTCTCGGCCTCCTGCTTCGAGGTGCCGGTGCCTTCTGCGGTGGCGCGGCCGGGGATGTCGACGGTGACGGTGAAGGTCGGCGCGTGGTGCGGCCCCGACCGGCGGGTGATTTCATAGACCGGCGGGCGCCACTGCTTGGCGGCGGCGAATTCCTGCAACTCGGCCTTGGGATGCTTGGGGGCGGCATCCTGCTTGGTGACGCGATCGCCCCATGCCTTGCGGACGAAGGCGCGTGCGCCGTCGAGCCCGGCTTCGAGGAAGATCGCGCCGATCAGCGCCTCCACCACGTCGCCCAGCACATAGGTGCTGAACTGCGCGCCGTCGTCGCGCGCCTGCTTGCCGAGGCGGAGCTCGGGGCCGACGCCGATGTCCTTGGCGATCTCGGCGCAGGTCTCCCCCGAGACGAGTGCGTTGAGGCGGCGCGACAGCTTGCCCTCGGGCTCCTTGGGGAAGAGCTGGAACAGCCACTCGCCCATGATCAGGCCGAGCACCCGGTCGCCCAGGAATTCCAGCCGCTGATAGCTTTCGCCGGCATGGCTCGAATGGGTGAGCGCGGCGGTGAACAGCGCGGGATCGCGCGGCGTATGGCCGGTCGCGCGCGCCACCCAATCGGAGACGGGATCGCTCATCGGAAACCGTGGCCGATGCGGTCGGGCCGCATCGCGTGGACCCAGCTCAAAGGGTTCAGCCAGCGCGCCGATCCGTTGGTCGAGAAGATCGTGACGATCGCGCGGCCTTCGATATTCTCGGCGGGCACCATGCCGACGCCGCCACCCTGCGCGGCATCGAAGCGGCTGTCGGCCGACATGTCGCGATTGTCGCCCATCATGAAGACATGGCCGGCCGGGACGGTGAAGACAGGGGTGTCGTCCTGCGGGGTCTCGCCCTGATCGAGCACGTCGTAGCTGACGCCGCCCGGCAGCGTTTCGCGATAGCGCGGGAAGCGGCAGACGCGGTGGCCCTCGACGTCGGCGCCCTCGCCATAGGGGGACTGCACGGTGGCGATCGTGCTGCACTCGGTGTTGGCGGCGATCGGCACGACGAAATCGGCGATGCGGACCTTGGGGACCGGCTTGCCGTTCAACCACAGCACGCCGTGGCGCATCTGGATGCGATCGCCGGGCAGGCCGATCAGCCGCTTGATATAGTCGGCATGGTCGGCCGGCGGTGCGCGGAACACGACGACGTCGCCGCGATCGGGCGTGCGGCCGAACAGCCGGCCATGCGGCCCTGCCGGCGTCCACGGCAGACTGAAGCGCGACCAGCCATAGGGCCATTTCGCCACCAACAGATAGTCGCCCACCAGCAGGCGCGGCATCATCGATTCCGACGGAATGCTGCGCGGCATGACGACGAACGAACGCAGCCCCAGCGCGAGCAGCATCACGGTGAAGACGAAGCGCAGCGCCCCGCGCCAGTCATGCGGCGCACGCGCGGCTCGCCCGGAGTCGAGGGTGGTGGAAGATGTCGTAGACACGCTTGGGCTTTGCGGAACAGGCGGGACGAGGTCAAGCGGCTCGGCGCCTCCGATGACTGTGATCGGCACAAGCGATTGGCGGAAGGGCTACGGAACGCTACATCGCCGCAACCGTCGCCTGAGGAGCCTGCCCGATGTCCGATCATGATTTCGACCTTTTCGTGATCGGGGCGGGGTCCGGCGGTGTCCGTGCGTCGCGCATCTCGGCCGCGCATGGGGCGAAAGTGGCTGTCGCCGAGGAATATCGCGTCGGCGGCACCTGCGTGATCCGCGGCTGCGTGCCCAAGAAGCTGCTGATCTACGGCGCGCATTTCGCCGAAGACCTGAAGGATGCCAAGCGCTTCGGCTGGCAGGTGCCGGATTGCGGTTTCGACTGGAAGATGCTGCGCGACAATGTGCTGGCCGATGTCGATCGGCTCGAGGGGCTCTACCAGAACACGCTCGACAACCATGGCGTGACCACATTCACGCAGCGCGCGACCGTGGTCGGCCCGCATGAGGTGGAGCTCGCCGACGGCACCCGCCACACCGCGCGGATCATCTTGATCGCGACCGGTGCGCAGCCTGCGATTCCGGATTTCCCTGGCGCCGAGCATGGCATCACCTCCAACGAGGCCTTCCACCTCGACAGCATTCCCAAGCGCATCGTGATCGCCGGCGGCGGCTATATCGCCAATGAATTCGCCGGCATCTTCAACGAGTTCGGCGCCAAGGTGACGATCGTCAACCGCGGCGGCGACATTCTGCGCCACTATGATCACAGCGTGCGCGACCGGCTGCTGCAGATATCGATCAAGAAGGGCATCGACTTCCGCTTTCATGCCCCCTTCGAGTCCGTCGAGAAGAAGGAGGATGGCACGCTCGTCATCCGCACCACCGGGCAAGATCCGATCGCGGCCGACCTGCTGATGTTCGCGATCGGCCGTAACCCCAACAGCCAGGGGCTGGGGCTCGAGGCGCTGGGTGTCGCAATCGACGGCATCGGTGCGATCAAGGTCGACGAGGACAGCCGGACCAACGTGCCCTCGATCTTCGCGGTGGGCGACGTCACCAATCGCGTGCAGCTCACCCCCGTGGCGATCCGCGAGGGCCAAGCCTTCGCCGACACGCAGTTCGGCAACAATCCGCGCCGCGTCGATTATGGCTGCATCCCGTCGGCAGTGTTCAGCCACCCGCCGATCGCGTCGGTCGGCCTCACCGAGTCCGAGGCGCGCAACCGCTACGGCACGGTGAAGGTCTACAGCTCGGACTTCCGGCCGATGAAGAATGTGCTGGCCGGCCGCGATGAGCGCGCGCTCTACAAGATGGTGTGCGACGCCTCGACCAACCGCGTGCTGGGTCTCCACATGATCGGGCCCGACTCGCCGGAGATCCTGCAGGCCGCTGCCGTCGCGGTGAAGGCCAAGCTCACCAAGGAGCAGTTTGACGACACCATCGCGCTGCACCCGACCATGTCCGAGGAGTTGGTGCTGCTGAAGTGAGCCGGCGCCTGGCGGTCGTGGTGATGGGCGTCGCGGGTTCGGGCAAGAGCAGCCTGGGCGCAGCGCTGGCAGCCAGGCTGGGGATCGGCTTCGTCGATGGCGACGCGCTGCATGGCGAGGCCAATGTCGCCAAGATGCGCGCGGGCGTGCCGCTCGACGATGCAGATCGCTGGCCCTGGCTCGATCGGGTGGGTGCGGTGCTCGCCGATGCGGAGGCGCATCCGCAGGGCGTGATCGTCGCCTGCTCGGCCCTGAAGCGCGCCTATCGCGATCGTATCCGTGTCGGCGCCAGTGATTGCCGCTTCCTCTCTCTCGATCTGTCGATGGAGGAGGCGGCGCGGCGTGTCGGCGGGCGGCCCGGCCACTTCATGCCGGCCAGCCTCGTTGCCGATCAGTTC
>DATGEV010000079.1:0-2815 GCA_035309885.1 Sphingomonas sp. | reverse complement strand
CCAATTTCGACCAGCATCTGCGCAAGTCGTCGCGCGGGCGGGTGATCGCGATCACCTCGAGCGTGGGAGCGAAGCCGCGCGCCTATTGGGGAGCCTATGGCGCCTCCAAGGCTGCGCTGGAGACACTGACCCTGGCCTATGGCGACGAGGTGGAGAACATCTCCCCGATCCGCGTCGCGATCGTCGATCCGGGCGCCACCGCCACCCGGATGCGCGCCGCTGCCTTCCCCGGCGAGGATGCCGCGACGATCCAGCAGCCCGACGCGGTGGGCACGGCGATCACCCAGCTCGTGATCGACGATTTCCCCTCGGGCCACCGGGTGCGCATCGGGGACTGATCTCGGCGCTTCAGAGCGGGTGCGGCTCCTTCTCGACCATCCAGGTCTGCCCCTTCGAGATCAGCGCTTGGAGGTCGGCTTTCTTGCCCTCGGAGACCTTGGCATTCT
Source organism: Sphingomonas sp. (assembly GCA_035309885.1). Lineage (GTDB taxonomy): Bacteria > Pseudomonadota > Alphaproteobacteria > Sphingomonadales > Sphingomonadaceae > Solisphingomonas. The sequence goes on along the minus strand of DATGEV010000079.1, from coordinate 2,369 downwards.
GCTCGACCACCGCGCTCTCGAAGGTCGGCGCGGGCGATTGGTAGATCACGCCCAGCGCCACCGGGAAGCTGTCCGATCGCATCTCGACCAACATGTGCGCGACTGAGCGGTTGGTCTCGTCGTGGACGATCACACCCGCCGCCTGCCAGTCGCCATCCACCACCTCGACCACCTTGAGCGTCAGCGCCTGCGCATCGAGCGCGAGGCCCTTGAGCCCGCCGTCGAACAGCATCGGCTTGCCCTGTTCGAGCCAGAGCTGCTTGGCGGGCGCGTCTTTCTTGTCAGTGAAGGGCGCAAACACGTCGTCATTATAGACGATGCAGTTCTGGAAGATCTCGACGAAGCTCGCGCCCTTGTGGGCGTGTGCGGCCTTGAACACCGCCGGCAGATTCTTGTGCACGTCGATGCCGCGCGCCACGAAACGCGCGCCGGAACCTAGAGCAAACGCACAGGGGTTGGCCGGCCGATCGACCGACCCGAACGGCGTCGAGGGCGATCGCGTGCCCACTCGGCTGGTCGGCGAATATTGCCCCTTGGTCAGCCCATAGATCTCGTTGTTGAACAGCAGCAGCTGGCAATCGAGATTGCGGCGCAGCAGGTGCATCGTGTGGTTGCCGCCGATCGACAGTCCATCGCCGTCGCCGGTCACGATCCAGATATCGAGTGCGGGATTGGCGAGCTTCACCCCCGTCGCCACCGCCGGCGCGCGGCCGTGGATGGTGTGGAAGCCGTAGGTTTCCATATAATAGGGGAAACGCGACGAGCAGCCGATGCCTGAGATGAACACCGTATTCTCGGGCTTCACGCCAAGATCAGGCATGGTGCGCTGGATCGCCTTCAGGATCGCATAGTCGCCGCAACCGGGGCACCAGCGCACTTCCTGATCGGTCTCCCAATCCTTCGGTTTGGACGTGATCGGCGTCATGTCGTTCATGCGAGCGCCCTCTCGATGGCAGCTTCGATCTCAGCGATGCGGAAGGGCTGGCCCGACACCTTGTTGAGCGGCCGGGCGTCGACCAGGAACTGATCGCGCAGCACCGTCTTCAGCTGGCCGGTGTTCATCTCGGGCACCAGGATCCGGTCATAGCCGCGCAGTAGATCACCCAGATTTTCCGGCATCGGCCAGATGTGGCGGAGATGGACGTGGCTGACGTCGAAGCCCTTGGCGCGCATCCGCCGGACCGCCTGATGGATCGGCCCGAAGGTCGATCCCCAGCCGACGACGACAAGCGCGCCGCCCTCCTCGCCCAGCGTCACCGACTGCGGCGGGATATGCGCGGCGACGCCGTCGACCTTGGCCTTGCGTGCGTCGGTCATCATCTGATGGTTGGCCGGCGCATAATCGATGTTGCCGGTGCCCTCGGCCTTCTCGATCCCGCCGATCCGGTGGAGCAGCCCTGGCGTGCCCGGCTTGACCCACGGCCGCGCGCCCTTGTCGTCACGGCCATAAGGCAGGAAGGCCTCCCCCTCCGCTGGCGGATCGGTGCGGAAGCGGACGGGGAAGGTTTCATAGCCCGCCATGTCGGGCACCTTCCAAGGCTCGGCGGCATTGGCGATATAACCGTCGGTCAGCAGCAGCACCGGCGTCATGAACTGGGTGGCGATGCGGCAGGCCTCGATCGCGCAGTCGAAGGCATCGGCCGGGGAGGCCGCAGCGATCACCGGCATCGGCGCGTCTCCGTTGCGGCCATAGACCGCCTGATAGAGGTCCGACTGCTCGGTCTTGGTCGGCAAGCCCGTCGAGGGCCCGCCCCGCTGGGAATTGACGATGACCAGCGGCAGCTCGGTCATAATCGCCAGCCCCATCGCCTCCCCCTTGAGCGCGATCCCCGGCCCGGAGGAGGAGGTGACGCCGAGCTTGCCCGCATAGGAAGCGCCGATCGCCGATGCGATCGCGGCGATCTCGTCCTCCGCCTGAAAAGTGGTCACGCCATATTCCTTGAGGCGCGACAGATGGTGCAGGATCGCCGAGGCCGGCGTGATCGGATAGCCGCCGAAGAACATGTCCACACCCGCCAGCTTGGCGCCCGCGACGAGGCCCAGCGAAATCGCCTCGGCGCCGGTGATGGTGCGGTAGAGGCCGGGCTCGGCCGGTGCCGGCGCGACATGATGCTGCTGCAGCACGCCCGCAGCATCGCCGCCGATCTCCGCCGTCTCGCCAAAGGCATGGCCGGCATTGAGCGCAGCAATATTGGCCTCGGCGAGCTCGGGCGACTTGGCGAACTTGGCCTTGAGCCACTGGACGATCGGCTCGCGCGAGCGATCGAACATCCAGAGCGCGAGCCCCAGCGTCCACATATTCTTGCAGCGCAGCGCCTCCTTGTTGCCGAGGCCGAAGGGCTTCACAGCATCCAGGGTGCGCTGCGAGA
>DATGEV010000078.1:0-7321 GCA_035309885.1 Sphingomonas sp. | reverse complement strand
GAACCCGGTCGGCGCTGTTGTTGGCGCGGTCACGGGTGCAGCGGCGAGCAGCCCGGTGGGCGGCGTCGTGAATACGGTCGTGAACACCGTGCTTCCGACGGCGGGCAGCGCGCTCGGGGGAAGCTCCAATCCGCTCAGCGGCCCGGTGCAGAGTGCGGCGATTACAGCGCTTCCGACGGTGGGCAGCGCACTTGGGGCCGTGTCCGGTCTAACGGGCGGTCTGAGCAGCACGACGACGAACAGCGCGCTGGGGAGCGTGTCGAAGGGGGTCGGCCTGGTGCACTGATGTGTAAGGCGGGCGGCGTTCTGCCGCCCGCCTCTTTTGCGGGTTGAGGGGGCATATGCTGAAATCCGTCTGCGCGACGCTCGTCGCGTTGGGCCCCGCGGCTGCGCTCGCGCAGCCGGTGCCGGGCAGCCCGACGGGCCTGCTGATTGATCAGGGCCGAATCGATCGAGCCCAGCCCGCGGCGCCCACAGCGGCGACGCCTCCAGCCAAGATCCAGGATCATGTCACCTCGGTCGACGCGCAGGCGAGCGATCATGGCACGCTGATCCGCGGTGTCGCCTTTGACGGCACGCAGGTGCCCGAGCGCGTGGCCGACGCCGCCCGGCCATTCCTGGGCAAGCCTGCCTCCGGCGAGGTGCTCACCGCCCTCGCCAATGCGATGTCGGCCGCCTATGGCAAATCGGCGGTGGCGCTCTACACGGTTGCCATCCCGGCGCAGCGCTTCGTCGATGGCGTGGTGCATGTCAGCGTCACCGAGGGCTTCGTCGAGCAGGTGATCATAACCGGAGATGTGAAGCACAGTTCGCTGCGGCTGGTGCAACGCTATGCCGCACGGTTGACCTCCGAGCATCCGCTGCGGCGCGCGACGCTGCAGCGTTATCTTTCGCTGATCCGCGACATTCCGGGGCTGACGCTCGACGTCAAGCTGTTGAAGGGCGACCGGCCCGGCGGCGTCAAGCTGATGCTGGTGCTCAAGCAGAAGGGGCATGACGTCGCGGTGAGCTATGACAGTCGCACCCAGGAGGGGCTGGCGCAGGGGGCCTTCCAGGCGACCGGTAAGCTCTTCGGCGCGCTGCGGCCCGGTGACGAGACCGATCTCATCCTGTCGGCGTCGGCTAATTTCCGCAACTATGGTTATGCCGGCCTCACCCACTCCACGCCGATCGGGACGGGCGGCACGCGGGCCAGCGTCTCCATCGCGCATCTCGCGACCAAGGCGCGGGGTACGGATATCAAGGGCAGTGCCGACGTGCTGTCCTTCTCGATCAGCCATCCGCTGATTCGGTCCTACCAGCGCAACCTGGTGCTCAGCACGTCGCTGGATGGCGTCAACAGCGACAATGCGGTGCTGGGATCACTGCTGTCGCGCGAGCATAGTCGCGCGGTGCGCGGCACCGCAATCTTCTCGGACGTAGCCGGCAAGCACGCCTTGTCCGGCACGATCACAGTCAGCCACGGGCTCGACATCTTCCATCAGGATACGGTGATGACGCTGGCCGATCCCCGTTTCACCAAGGTCGACGGGCGGATCTCGCTCAGCCGTGCGGTGGGCAAGAAGTTCGTGGTCCGGCTGGCCACGGCGGGCCAGTGGAGCCGTGATCCGCTCCCGGCGGTGGAGCGTTTCGTGGTCGGTGGTGCCGACTTCGGCCGCGCTTTCCCGGTGGCGATCCTGTCCTCAGATCGCGGTGTTGCGGGCAGCGCGGAACTCGGCTGGCGGCCGATCAAGCGAGCCAGCTTTGCCGCGAGCGAACTCTATGTCTTTGGGGACATCGCTAAGGCGCATTATGTCGAGCGGGGCCTCTCCCCCGCGGCGAGCTACGACCTCGCCTCGGCGGGCTTCGGGGTGCGCTTCGCATATCGTGAGAAGGCGCATCTCGACATCGAGGCGGCCAAGCGCGTCGACGTTCCCTTCCCGGGCTATAGCAAGGGATGGCAAGTCAACGTTGCGTGGCGCTTATCGCTAGGGCGATAGGATCGACCGGGTGGCACGTATTGCCGGCGAAGACGTAGCCGGCATTGCGTGCGGACCGGAGCGGCAGCTCCATCTGCGTGCAGTCCTGCACCTTGCGGCGCAGCTTCGAGATCAGCACGTCGAGCACGCGTTCGCGCTCCGGGCAGCCATTGATCTGCGCGAGCAGGGCGCCGCGCGACTGGATCGTGCCGGCATTGCCGAGCAGCAGGCCGAGCACGGCATGCTCGCTGCGAGTTAGCCGCACCTCGCGGAGATTGGGTGCGGTCAGCGACCAGCGATCCTGTTCGAGCCGCCAGCGGTGATGCACCTCATCGGCGCGCGGCGCGGCGTGAAGCGCTCGCCCGGGACGCAGGGCGTTGCGGAGTACCGCCGCCAGTTCGCGCTCGTCGACCGGGGCCTCCAGCACATGATCGGTGCCCAGCGTCATGGCGAGGATGCGTTGTTCGGCCGGCGCCTCGGCTGCGATCAGCACCAGGCGAACGGTGATCCTCTTCCGGATCTCCGCCAGCATCAGCAGCACGGCGGAATCGATCCGCGCGACCTCCACCACCACGACGTCGGCGGCGAAACGCACGCCGATCGCCGCCTCTGGATTGGGAATCGGGTAGGCGCGAAGGAGGAGGCGCGCGCGGTTGACCGCGGGCTCGATCGCCGGCGAGGGTGCCACGTCCGCCAATCGCACGAGATCGACAGACCGTTGCGGGAGGGGGAGCATTTGCGTCATGCCCGGCCGCCTCGCGCAGACCATATGGAGATCGCCCGACCCAGGCGAAAAGCGATGAACTCAGCGTTCATTGTCAGACCCTGCCCCGCTCGGGACGGCCAGGGGGTCTGTTCTCGCCACCCTGCGTCGTTCCGGCAGCATTTGCGATAGGCCGGGATCAGTGAATCGGATCTTAAAGCGTAAATATCGAATATGCATCGATCTCGATCATATTCTATTAAAGCACCGGAAATACCGACATATTCTTGTTTTTATCAATTGTTCCATCTTATACCAAAGTCTAATGTGGTCGCTATATGCAAGGCGTGGCTTTGTGGATTGATCGCGGTCTGGTGAGCGTGCCGTCTACAGAATAGAGAGGCGATATTCGACTTTAGTTTGATAAGTGCGACCATCGATTTTGGCGATGATGGGTATCGAGCCGCCAAGCGTCGCTGCGTCCCTCAACCCAGTGTGGCGAGACTGCCCAAGTGATCGAGGCGATCGAGACGGCCAGCCAGCATCTCCACCAGCCGGCGATCGGCGGCCAGCGCGGACGGAAAGATCGCCTCGATGCCGAGCAGTGCCGTCACGCGGTCCGCGGGCGTGGCACAATCGGCGAGCGCCGCGTGGGTGCGATCGGCGAGCGGATCGTCGACGGGAAAGGGCTGGCCCGCATCGTCGACCCCGCCCTGCCAGCGCATCCAGGCGGCGATGGTAAGCGTGATGGCACCGACCGGACGGCCTTCGCCGAGGCGCTGAAGCAGGGGCGCGACCAGCCGCTGGGGCAGTTTCTGCGATCCGTCCATCGCGATTTGGCGGGTGCGGTGCTGGAGCGTGGGATTGGCGAAGCGCGCCATCAGCGCCGCGCGATAGCGGGCGATGTCGAGCCCCGGTGGCGGCGAGAGCGTGGCGGTGCTCTCGTCCCACAGCGCTTCGACGAACGCGCGGCCTCGGGGATCGGCGACGAACTGGTCGACGAATTCGATACCGGCCAGTCCGCCGAGATAGGCGATGCCCGAATGCGCGCCGTTGAGCAGGCGGAGCTTAGCCTCCTCCCACGGCGCGACATCGGCGGTGAGCTGCGCGCCGAGCGCCGTAAAATCGGGCCGGGGTCCGCAGAAGCGATCCTCGATCACCCATTGCAAGAAGGGCTCGGTCTTGACCATCGCCTGGTCCTCGACGCTGAGGCGCTGCGCGAGCGCGGCGATGTCTCCGGGTGTCGTGGCGGGCACGATGCGATCGACCATCGTCTGCGGGAAGGCGCCTTCGGTGGCGATCCAGTCCGCCAGCGTGGCGTCATGCGCGCGCGCCATCGCGAGGACCGCGTCGCGCAGCCGCTGGCCGTTGTGGGGGAGGTTGTCGCAGGAGATCGCTGTGAAGGGCGGTAAGCCCGCCGCGCGCCGCGCCTGGAGCCCGGCCACGAGGAACCCAGGCGCGGTGCGAGGCGCCGAAAGATTGGCGAGATCGGCGGCGACGTCGGCGTCGTCCACGATCAGCGCGCCCGTCGCGGGATCGAGCCGATAGCCCTTCTCGGTGATCGTCAGCGTGACGATGTGGACGTCGGCCGAGGCCAGCGCCGCGACCACACGCGCGGGATCCTCGGGCGCCACCAGCACATCGGTGACGGCGCCGATGATGCGGACCTGCTGCGTGTCGCCCTCGCGCACGACGAGGCTGTAGAGCCCGTCCTGCGGCACCAGCTGATCGCGCACGCCGGCCGAGCGCAGCGAGACGCCGATGATTCCCCAGCGTGGATCGCCCGCCGCCAGCGCGGCGTCGAACACCGCCGCCTGATGCGCGCGATGGAAGGCGCCGATGCCGAGATGAACGACGCCCGTGCGGATCGCGGCGCGGTCATAGGCCGGGCGCTCGACCTCGGCGGGCAGCGCGGCCAGTGTCGCGGCGGAGAGGCGGCTCACAGCTTGTAGGCCTGCTTGACGAGATCATAGGCGAGCGCGCGCGCGACCTCGTGCGCCTCCGTCTCCTCCAGCCGATGTTCGGCGACGAGCTGGGCGAGGAAGGCGCAGTCCATCCGCCGCGCGACGTCGTGTCGCGCCGGGATCGAGAGGAAGGCGCGCGTGTCGTCGTTGAAGCCGACCATGTTGTAGAAGCCGGCGGTCTCGGTCATCCGCTCGCGGAAGCGGCGCATCCCCTCGGGGCTGTCATGGAACCACCAGGGCGGGCCGAGGCGCAGCGCCGGATAATGGCCGGCGAGCGGGGCGAGCTCGCGCGAATAGACGTCCTCGTCGAGCGTGAAGAGGATCAGCGTCAGGCGTGGATCGTTGCCATGCGCGTCGAGCAGGGGCTTCAGTCCGCGCACGAACTCGCCCGCCACGGGCAAATCCGCGCCCTTGTCGCGGCCGAAGCGCGCCAGCACCGACGGATTGTGGCTGCGGAACACGCCGGGGTGGAGCTGCATCACCATCCCGTCCTCGATCGACATGCGCGCCATCTCGGTCAGCATATGGCCGCGGAAAAGCTCTGCTTCGGCAGCACTGGCTTGGCCAGCTAGCACCTTCCCATAGAGCGCCTCGATCTCGGCGCGCGGCAGATCGGCGGTGAAGGCCGAAGGGTGGCCATGATCGGTCGAGGTGGCGCCAGCCGCGCGGAAATGGGCGCGGCGATTCTGGTGCGCGCGCAGATAGCCGGCAAAGCTCGTGATATCCTCGCCCGCTATCTCCCCGAAGCTGCGGAGATTGTCGGCGAAGCCCGGCGTCTCCGGGTCCATCACCGGATCGGGGCGGTAGGCGGTGACGACGCGGCCCTTCCAGCCGCTCTCCCGGATCGCCTTGTGATGGTTGAGCGGATCGAGCGGGCTCTCGGTGGTGGCGATCAGTTCGATGCCGAAGCGCTCATAGAGCGCGCGCGGGCGGAAGGCGTCGGTCTTCAGTGCGGCGTCGATGGTGTCGTAATAGAGGTCGGCGGTGGCGGGCTCGAGGCGCACGTCGATCCCGAACACTTCGGCGAACACCCAGTCGAGCCACATCCGCGACGGCGTGCCGCGGAACAGGTGATAATGCTGGGCGAAGGTCCGCCAGATCGTGCGGCCGTCCTGCTCGGTGGGGCTGCCGTCGCGGGTCGGGATGCCGAGCGCGTCGAGCGGCACACCCTGGCTGTAGAGCATGCGGAACACATAATGGTCCGGCACGATCAGCAACTGCGCGGGATCGGGGAAGGCCTCGTTGGTGGCGAACCAGGCCGGATCGGTGTGCCCGTGCGGGCTGATGATCGGCAGGTCCTTCACGCCCGCATAGAGCGCGCGCGCGATGCTGCGCGTCGTCGGGTCGGCGGGGAAGAGGCGATCGGGGTGGAGCGTAAGAGGGGTCATGTCAGCCGGTCCGGAGAAACGGGGGTGTAGCGGGGAACGAGCAGATGGATCACGCCGAGCGCCAACAGATAGGTGCAGGCCGCGACGAGGAAGACGGGCTGATAGCTGCCCATCGTCTGCAGGATGGTGCCGGCGAACTTGGCCATCAGCATGCCGCCGAGCGCGCCCGACAGGCCGCCGAGGCCGATCACCGATCCCGCCATGCCACGCGGGAAGAGATCACCCGGCAGCGCGTAGATATTGGCCGAGAAGCCCTGGTGGCAGGCGCAGGCGAGCCCGATCAGCACCACAGCCGACCACATGCCCGGGGCGTGGGTGGCGACCGCGATCGGCAGCGCGAACAGCGCGCAGACGAACATCGCGGTCTTGCGCGCCCGGTTGGCCGTCATGCCCCGCGTCAGAAGCTTGGAGGAGAACCAGCCACCCGCGACCGAGCCGACGTCGGCGAGCAGATAGGTCGCGACAAGCGGCGGCCCGAAATCAAGCATCTTCACGCCGAACTGCTTGTTGAAGAAGTCCGGCAGCCAGAACAGGAAGGTCCACCACACCGGATCGATCATGAAGCGGCCGAGCATATAGGCCCAGGTCTGGCGCATGCGGAGCAGGCGGCTGAAGGGCACCAGGCGAGCCGGCTCGGCGGGCTCGGATTCGATCCAGGCCCGCTCGGCCTCCGACACCGCAGGATGCTGGCGCGGCGCGCGATAGTAGGCGAGCCAGCCGACCACCCACAGCAGCGTCAGCACGCCCGTGGCGATGAAGGCCATCCGCCAGCCGAACATGGCCGCGATCCACGGCACCGCCAGCGGGGTGATGATCGCGCCGACGTTCGAGCCGGCGTTGAAGATGCCGATGGCGAGCGCACGCTCCCGCTTGGGGAACCATTCGTTGGTCGCCGCCAGCGCGGCCGGGAAGGTGCCGGCCTCGCCCAGCGCCATCAGCAGGCGCGCGCCGATGAGCCCACGCGTGGTGGTGAAGGCGGCGTGAAGCATGTGCCCGGCGGCCCAGATCGTCACCGCCAGCGCATAGCCGATGCGCGCACCGACCCGGTCGATCATCCGCCCGGCGACGACATAGGCGAGGCCGTAGGAAAGCTGAAACCAGAAGACGAGATCGGCATAGCCCGTCTCGCTCCAGTGGTAGGTGGCAGAGAGTTCGGGCTTGAGCACGGCGATGACGAGCCGGTCGACATAGCTCAGCACCACCGCGAGGAAGAGGAAGCCGCAGACGATCCAGCGGACATGGCCGGAGGGGCGGGGTGGGGCGGGCGCGCGCCCGGCCTCCGCATCGGCAAGGGGAGCGTCGCGCGCG